>JBDHGR010000323.1:0-5605 GCA_039589815.1 Gemmatimonadota bacterium
CTCCTGACCCGAAGCCTGGCGGAGCTCAACCGTGGGGATCTGGGACTTACCCCGGGCCACACCACAACCTTCGAAGTCCATCTCGGAGACTCCCGGTACGAGGATCCCGAGCCCAGAATCCAGTTCCACAAAGCGCTGAGCGAACGTCTGGAGTCCCTTCCAGGTGTGCAACACGCCGGCGCGGTATCCAGGCTTCCCGTCACGGGCCTGTTCAACTCCTGGGGATTTCAGTACCGAACCCCGGATGGCGAAACGCCCTGGGGCGGAGCCGACATCCGGGTGGTGGAGGGTGACTATTTCGAAGCTCTGGGGATCGACCGGGTCCAGGGCCGGAGTTTCGAGGCCACGGACAGCCCCGAGTCACCGTTTGTCGTCTTGATCAACCCGACTCTGGCCGAGACCTACTTCCCCACAACGGATCCTTTAGGTGAACTCGTTGGCTTCGCCGGCAGGCAATGGAGCATTGTGGGGGTCATGGAGGATGTCTCGCACGACCATCGAGGTTCCTTCGCCCCGAAGATCTACGTTTCCCAGCCTCAATTCGCCTGGGACCGGAACTGGCCGATGTTCTACGCTGTCACCACGGCCACAGAGCGTAGCGACATGCCCGGCCTCATCCGCCAGGAGCTTGCCGCCCTCGACCCCTCCCTGGTTATCCACAACATAAAACCCATGAGAGAGATCATGGGAGCGGCCATAGCCACTGAGCGATTCTCCTTCGCGCTCATGGGCGCCTTCGCCGCCGTGGCTGTGATCCTGGCGACGGTCGGTTTATACGGAATCCTGACGTTTTCCGTTGGCCAAAGGACCAGGGAGATAGGGATCAGGGCAGCCCTGGGGGCCGACATCGGGTCCCTCCGGTGGTCGGTGCTGCGCAGAGCCATGGCCGTGGTAGGTGTCGGCAGCGCGATGGGCTTGGGCATGGCATACGGCCTGGGGAAGGTGCTGCCTGCCGTGCTCTTCGGCGTCAGTCCCGCCGATCCCGTCACCTTTCTGGCCGTCCCGGTTGCACTGGCGGGTGTCGCCCTTGCCGCGGCCTACCTTCCGGCCCGGAAAGCCACCAGGGTCGACCCCATTGATGCTTTGAAACTGGAGTGAGCGGCCGTGGTCCCGCCGGGTGGCATGGGCTCCTGAACAGCGGGTTGGTGGCCCCCTTACACATCTCTTCGGCTTTTTTTACCCCTTTCTCACGGCCTCATCACCCCCCTATCCACCCCAGGGCATATCTTTTCCTAAGGCAATTGCCTCTCCCTTCCCAGGCCGGGTGACTCATGAACAAGGCCGCACTCCTGTTCTTGTTAGGGGCGCTCTTCCCTGCCGCCCTCCCTCTGTTGGCTTCCGCCCAGGAAGAACTGCCCGGCGCCCCACAGAGCCAGGAGCCCCTCCGGGTCTTCTTGGACTGTGACGATCGCACTTGTGACTCCGACCACTTCCGACGGGAGGTGGAGTTTATCAGCTATGTCAGAGACCGGATGGACGCTCAGCTCCATGTGCTGGTCACCTCTCAGGCTACAGGAGCCGGAGGGGAAGAGTACTCCTTCTTCTTCATCGGGTTGAGGGATTGGGAAGGGGCCCAGGACACCCTTCGATACGTGTCCCGTCCCGACGAGACGGACGACGAAACCCGATCGGGCCTCGTCCAGACCTTCAAGCTCGGTCTGGTGCGGTATGTTGCCCCCACCCCTGTGGGCCGACAGCTCGGAATCACGTACGGAGGCCGGAGAGAGGAAGCCGCGGTGGGTCCTCCTGACGATCCATGGGATCTCTGGGTTTTCCGGATCAGTGTAGGCGGAGAGATCGAGGGTGAGAGCCAGGAAGACTCCAAATCCTTCGACGGTTCCATAACGGCCAGCCGAACGACGGAGGGAGCTCGAAACGGACTACGAGTACTCGGTGGAAGTGGGATTCAGTTACACCTTCGGCTCCGTCTTCAACAACGTGGTGAACCCCCGGATGTCCACCGGAGGCAGGGGGAGACGGGACAGGCACTAACAGGCCGGATCGGCCATGGCCGGACAGGAAGCTACCGGAACGTGTAAGGGGGAGCCCGGGCTCCAGCGGAAGCTGGGTCTGTTTTCCGCCACCAACCTGGTCATCGCCAACATGATCGGGGCCGGAATCTTCACGACCTCCGGCCTTCTGATGGGCGAGCTGGGGAGCCCCCTGGTCATGATCGGCCTCTGGGTTGCAGGCGGTGTCCTGGCCCTCTGCGGCGCCCTCTGCTACGGAGAACTGGGGGCCGCCATGCCCCGGGCCGGTGGGGAGTACGTGTACCTCGGGGAGCTTTTCCATCCGTCCCTGGGCTTTCTGACGGGATGGGTGTCCTTTCTGGCGGGGTTTTCAGCCCCCCTTGCGGCCTCCTCCCTGGGCTGCAGCGAATACCTGGCCTCGGCCTTCCCCCTTCTCACCGAGCTTGGAGACCCGGACCTCCTGAAGAAGGCTCTGGCTGCATTCATCATCGTCGTCCTGACGGGCATCCACCTTCGTGGCATTCAGACGGGCGCCGGGATCCAGAATCTTCTGACGGCGGGGAAGGTGACCCTGATCCTGGTCTTGATTCTGGCCGGAGCAACCCTTGGGCGGGGAGACCTGGGCCACTTGGCGGCCGGGGGAGGGACACAGGCTCGTGGTCCGAGTCTGGCGACCATGGGACTCGCCCTCATGTGGATCAACTTTGCCTACACCGGATGGAACTCTTCTGCCTACGTAGGATCCGAGGTCCGAAATCCTACTCGAAACATTCCAAGGTCCCTCTTCGTGGGAACGGGGGTGGTCACTCTCCTTTACTTGAGCCTGAACGTCCTGTTCGTCTATGCCGTACCACCGGAGGAGATGAAGGGAGTCATCGCCATCGGGGGGCTGACGGCTGAGCGCCTCTTCGGGGCATCGGCCCGCACGGTCTTCTCCGGCCTCATCGCTTTTGCCCTTCTCTCTTCAATAAGCGCTCTCATCATCCTCGGCCCCCGGGTCTATTTCGCCATGGCCACGGACGGCTATTTCTTCAAGGCCATCGGTCGAGTGCATCCAAAGACAAAGGTCCCAGCCAACTCCACCATTCTCCAGTGCGTCTTTGCCGTTGTACTTGTGCTCTCAGGCACCTTCGATCAGATCCTCACATACATGGGGTTCTGCCTGGGAATCTTCCCGATCCTGGCAGTTCTCGGGTTATTCAAGCTCCGACGCTCAGGCAGAGTCCGCTACAGGATGCCGGGGTTCCCGGTGGTACCCATTCTCTTCGCCAGCGTCAGCATCTCGATCTTGATTCTGGCCTACCTGGAACGACCCATGGAATCCACCTTCGCCCTCCTGACGGTGGGAGCTGGGATTCCGTTCTTTCTCTTCTTTCGCCGGGTAAGAACGACGGACCCGGCCACTTCAGGATCGGATGCCGATTAGGAGCATGCCCATAGGGGCTGAATTGCTCCGCAGACGGAATAGGAGGAAACTCATGCGACCATTCATGCTTCCCACGTTCTTCTTCCTGGCAGTGGCCACCATCCTCAACCCCGTACCCTCCCTCGCCCAGGAGCCCGACACTCTGCAGGCACCGGCCCAGGACGCCGCTGCGGGCCAAGAGCTTGACGCACGGGTCCGAAGCTTTCTTGATGCCCATCGCCGGAGCTGGAGGGACATGAACGTTCCGGAAGCCGATGGTCAGCGGCTTTATGACCTCATCGTGGAGCACGGGTACACGAGGGCCCTGGAGATCGGGACTTCCACCGGACACTCGGCCATATGGATCGCCTGGGCTCTGAGCAAGACCGGTGGAAAGCTCATCACCGTCGAAATCGACGAGAGGCGCTACAACCAGGCTCTTGGGTACTTTCAGGAGGTGGGCCTCAGCGAATATGTCGACGCCCGCCTGGCGGACGCCCATGAGCTGGTACCCCAGTTGGAGGGTCCCTTCGATTTCGTTTTCATCGATGCGGACAAGGATTGGTACACCCGGTATTTCCGGGCCGTCCTCCCCAAACTGACAGTGGGAGGGTGCCTGACGGCCCATAACGTTTCAGGCCGCCGGACAGGGTGGGTCCGGGAGTTTCTGGAGGCCCTCGAGAGCACTCCGAATCTGGACACGGAAATCGTGGGCTCCCGGGGCTCAGGGCTGTCGGTGAGTTTCAAACGAGGTGGTTTGGGAGGGTGAGAAGAGCGGATCCCAAGGGTTCGGTGAAATGGGCCAGGGTAGACTCGAGCCGGAGGCCCCGGAGGGGCCGGAGACGACTGAGAGGTTTCCGCGGAAACGTTGGTTTCGCTAAGTCCACCCCCAGATGCTTCTTTGGGACGTTCCCGCGGAGCCGAGCGGCGTGCACGGTGGCTGCGGAAACCAAACCGACCCGGTGACCCGCGAGACCTTCGTAGAAGCAACGCAGGCCCAGTGTTGAAAGGAGTGTTGGGACGAGGAATCCAAAGGAATCTCCAGACGAGTCAAGGCGCCGCATAGGGACGATTATGTCAACCTGGGTGCCCCAGGCCTGCAGCTTCATGCAGACCCCCCGGTAGTTTTTGAGGTCGCGTGCTCCTGGACCCTCTGGCCGCCGGCCAAACTGGCCAAGGAACGAAGGGGCGGAAGGGAAGAGCCCGGGTGGGAAACCCCACCCGGGCTCTTCCTTGGACCGGTTCCTGTTGGATTGTTGCCGAGTCCATTACTTCACCAGGTGGACCTCGCTGTGGGCGGCGCAGCCGGCACCCCTGAAATCGAAACCGCTTATCTCTACATCCTTGTCACAGATCCAGTATTCACCCTGGGGTCCAACGACGATCTTGATGGGGCGGGCGCTGTTCTTGATGATTCCATTTCCGACGGAGCCTGGGCGAGTCTCGGACATGATGGCCTCTTTTGGGGGTTGTGCATATTGCATTGCGTCTAACGACAGTATAACATATGTATAGGTTGTGTCGATGTCAAGGGCAAGATTCTGAATGAATGGAAATCGGGTGTGAGGATCCTGAGATCACATGAAATCAATGTCTGATGTTTACCTTCAATGGGTTCTTGTCAGCCGGCGTCTGGCCCGGGAAGCTTGGTTGCCGCTGCTGCTGGCTCTCCTGGGCCCGCCACAAGAAGGGGTATCTCAGACTGCCACGATCACAGGCCGGGTCAGGGACGTTGAAACCCTCCTTCCCCTGTCCGGCGCTGTCATCAACGTCCAACCCCAGGATCTCCGGGTCCTGTCAGACGGCCAGGGCCGATTTCGCATCGAGGGGGTTGCACCGGGGATGGTGAGCCTGGAGGCTTCCTTATTGGGCTACGCTCCTGCGGTGGAGACGAGTGTCGTGGCTCGGACCAGCAGACCCACCTTCGTGGAGTTGGAGTTGAGGGTCGCTGCCATCGAGGTTGCAGGAATCACGGTTCAGGCCGATGCCTTTCGGGGACGGGAAGATGCCCCCACCTCCACCCAGCGTTTGACGGAGGTGGAAATCCGGAGGACCCCAGGCGGGATTGGGGACATCTCCCGCTCCCTCTTGTCTCTCCCCGGGGTCCTGGGGGGTGTGGACAACCGGAACGACCTCCTTGTCCGGGGTGGAGGCCCTGGGGAGAACGCCTATTACCTCGACGGGATCCGGATTCCCCAGATCAACCACTTCGCCACGCAGGGAACGGCAG
>JBDHGR010000324.1:0-5601 GCA_039589815.1 Gemmatimonadota bacterium
AGGATCGCCGGCCCATGTGCAGGTGACGGCCCGATCCGACAAGGCTGGGGTGGTCCGGTCCCAGTGGGTGGAGCTCCGATGAGCTCCTCCCGTTACCGAGGACTGGATGCCTCCCACATCCTGGCGACCATCCAATCCGTCAAGCGGCGTATCGACATCCGGTTTCCCACGTCGGGCCTGGGAAGGGTCTGTGGGGAGCTCGAGGAGGTCGGGGAGACGGCCGCGGATTTCACGAGCTCTCTCCGTCGGCCCATCTATCCCATCCGGATCGTATCCTGGTTTCTTATCGGTTTGATCATCGTTCTGTCCCTGGCCCAATTCACCCTTCTGGACGACCTCTCGTTGAGCTTCGGGACGGTGGGAGACCTCATGGAGGCCATCGAGGCCGCATTAAGCGAGCTGGTCCTCCTGGGAGTCGCCGTCCTCTTTCTGGCCACGGCCGAGGGGCGGATCAAGCGCCACCGGAGCTTGAGGGCTTTGAGGGAGCTGAGAAGCATCGCCCACGTAGTTGATATGCATCAACTCACCAAGGATCCGAAGGACCTGCTGGCCGGGGATCTGAACGAGCCGGAAGAGGGGATGGAGGCCATGGACCGAAAAGACCTGGCCCATTACCTGGATTACTGCTCCGAGATCCTCTCCCTGAGTAGCAAGCTCGCGGCTCTCTATCTAGAGGGTTTCGACGATCACGTGGTGATTGGAGCCGTGAACGAGATCGAAGGGCTCACCTCCGGCCTCATGAGCAAGATCTGGCAGAAGATCATGATCCTGGACCGGATGGCCCTTGGGTCGTAGGCTGGAGGACCCCGATCCGGTAACCATTGTGGAGGACAACATGGCGACCCGACCCGCCTTTCCCAGCAGAGGTTTTTTCCTCATTCTCTCGGCACCCCTCTTGATAGCCTCCTGCGACCGGGAGCTCCGGGAAGAACCGCCCATGGAGATGGAGCCGTTGGAGGCCCCTGGCCCCGCTTTCTCCCTTACGCTGGCAGATGTGGGCTTTGCCACGCCAGAATCCGCTCTTCATGACCCTGTAGCCGACGTCTATCTGGTGGCCAACATCAACGGGAATGCGGCGGAGAAAGACGGGAACGGATTCATCTCCAGGGTTTCCCCCGCCGGGGTTGTCACGGATCTGAAATGGATTGATGGCATGGCTCCAGGAGTCGCACTCGATGCACCCAAAGGCATGACCATCGTAGCCGACACGCTCTTCGTCACGGATATCGACTGTATACGGCGCTTCCACCGAACGACGGGGCAGCCATTCCAGGAGCTCTGCCTCGAAGGGGCCACCTTCCTGAACGACCTGACTTCAACCCGCCGGGGGGATCTCTATTTTTCCGACTCGGGGACGGCCGGATCTCCCGGGGCCGTGTACTTTCTCCGGCAAACCGCCGATGTACCCCAAAAAGTCGTGTTGGCGGACGGCACGGTGTTGGAGGGTGAGAGCATGGGCGGGGCGAACGGGGTTTTTGCTGATTGGCGAGGCCTCTACGTGGCTACCTTCGGTTCTGGGGAGCTATTCCACGTGACCCCGGAAGGGGAACGCCTCCAGATGATGGGCCCGTCTGAAATGGGCCTGGACGGAATCGTCTCCATGGAGGAAAAGGGGTTTCTGTTTTCCAGTTGGGGAGATTCAACGGTCTATTGGATCCACTCCGGGGGGACGGTTACCACTCTGATCGAGAACGTGGAATCCCCTGCGGACATTGGTTACGATGCCATCCGAAACCGGGTATTGATTCCCCTTTTCATGTCCAACCGGCTCATGCTACTCGAGGTGCGTTGAAGCTGGTGTTCAGAGCAGGTCTTTGATCCAGGTGTAGGCAGCAACGGTCTGGGGAAAACCCAGGGTCCCGGCGGCCAGGATCACCACCTGCTCCAACTCTTCCCGGGTGATGCCCATGGCCAACCCTTTTCGAACGCTGGCGTGAACCGATCCTTCCTGCTGAACTCCCATGGCCAGAGCCAGTTTGATCAGCCGGCATGTCTTTTCATCCAATGGCCCGGCCTTGCCGGCAGCGCCAACGGTTTCCCACGCCTTCGCGAGCTCCGGGAAGGTCGCCACGAAGTGGTGGTGGGTTTCTGGCGGTCTCGGTAAATCGCTCATGACTGTTCCTGAGAGAGATCTCTGTGACGGTAGCCTGAAGGGAAAGGCCCACCGAAGGATAAGGGAAGCTTAGGGAGCCAGCTCCATACCCTCAAGAGAAACTATTCCCTTTGGCTTGCATCCAGGGGTAGGCGGAGATCATCATTCCCACCATGGACTCGCTCAAGAAGCTGTTCCCGATCCTCGGGTTGTTGACACTCCTGGTTCCGGTGCCTCTTCCGGCTCAGACGCCGGAACCGGTGGTTCACGCGGTTCTCTTCTACCACCCCACATGCCCCCACTGCCACCAGCTCATCAACCAGTATCTGATTCCTCTTCAGGAACAGTACGGTAGTCAGCTCATGATCCTGGGAATGGATACAAGCCAACAGTGGGCCAACAACCTCTATTGGGAGGCCATTCGCCACTACGAGGTTCCGGAAGAGGATTGGGCGGTTCCGATGTTGGTTGTGGGGGAAGAGGCGTTCGTGGGAGGGAACCAGATCCCCATCGGGTTTGCGCCCATTCTGGAGCAGGGGTTGGCCGGGAATGGGGTCGACCTCCCCAGCTACCCGGCGCTGGTCACCTTCCTCCGAGAACAGAATGCTCTGGACCCTCGGTATCCGGACAGACTCATCGCCCGCCAGGCTACACCCCCGGAAGGTGACCAGCCTCCAGGCACCCCCGACTCGGTAGAGGCCGAGGAGCCCGTGGAAGCGGGAGATGCTCGGGCAGAGGGTGACCCGGAGGCTGTGGACACTGCGGTAGCAGAGCCTGACCCGGAGGCCGTGGACACTGCGGCAGCACAGATCCAAGTGGGGCCCGAAGAGGAAGGTGCGGTCGCAGAGGCTCCCGGGGATAGCGCCGGCGGCGTGCCGGAATCAGCTGACCAACCTGGTGACACGGCGGAGGGCGTCGAGGAGACGGGAGTTGTAGAGACCGAACAGACTCCCGCTCCGAGGGCTGCCATCGAGCCTCAAGGAGGCGAAGTGGGGGTGGTGGGCCTGGAAGAGGCTGCCCAGGGACTCGAATCCATGACCATGTTCGACCGATTCAACCTGGACCGGACAGGAAACTCCCTGTCGGTCTTGGTGCTGGTAGGGATGTTGTTGAGCTTGGTCGTCCGGGGTTACCCCCCCCGGGTCAGGGGCGCGGAGTGGCCCTCGTGGGTGATTCCGACCCTGGTCCTGGTGGGGGCCGGCGCCGCTGCCTACCTGAGCTATATCGAAATCACACAGACCGAGGCGATGTGCGGGCCCGTGGGAGACTGTAACGCGGTGAACCAGAGCGGGTACGCCACTCTCTTCGGGTTCCTCCCGGTGGGCGTCCTGGGGTTGATTGGTTATGGAGTGATCCTCGTGCTGTGGGCACTTCGGCGCTCGGGATCCAGCGATTTGCCCCGATTTGCCACTCTCGGCCTATGGGGAGCCGCGTTTTTGGGGACCATCTTTTCCGTTTACCTCACTTTCCTGGAACCGTTCGTCATCGGGGCCACCTGTGCCTGGTGCCTCACCTCGGCCGTGGTCATGACGCTCCTTCTGTGGGCTACTGCACCCTTGGCAGCCAAGGTCTGGCCGGTGGGTGAGGCGACCAAGGCCGGTTGAGGTGGCCATGACCTCCGGAGGGAAAGGGCTTTTCCGCTCTCACTTCCTTCCCCGGACGCGAGCGGGGTGGGTGTCGGTCCTCCTATTCCTGGGTTTGTTTGCCCTGGCTGAACCTCCTTTCGTACACTCCTGGGCGAACCGGACAGAACCCTGGCTCCTCGGCTTCCCCTTTCTCTACACTTACCTCCTGGTGATCTACTGCGGCCTCATCTGTGTCCTGATCTGGGCTCTGAGGAGGAAGCTGTGATTGTGTTGGGGATGGGGCGGTAACATGGAACCCTGGATCGTCGCCACCAGCCTCATCTTCGTCTATCTGATCATCACCATCGTTCTCGGCGCAGTGGCGAATCGGCGGCTCACCGTGGACATGGAGGACTTCCTCCTTTATGGCCGTAAGGCCGGGTTCGTCGTCCTCTACCTGACGGTGGTGGCCACCTACCACTCGGCCTTCGCGTTCCTGGGCTCGGGTGGGTATTTCTACACCCACGGCATCGGCTTCTGGGCGGCAGGGACCTGGACGGTTCTGGTCGGGGGCATCACGTACGTTCTGGGGAGCCGAATCTGGGCTCTCGGGAAGGCGTTCAAGTACATCACCCCGGCAGACATGCTGGCGGATTTTTACGAGAGCGAAGCCGTCAGAGTTCTGGTGGCTGTCATCTCGGTCCTCTTCACCATCCTCTACATCCAGGTTCAGGCGCAGGGTTTGGGGTATATCCTTTCGGTGGCGTCGGGGGAGCGGATTCCCTTCGAGATCGGGACCCTCATTCTGTTGGTGGTTGCCGCTGGCTATCTGGTTGCAGGCGGCCTGAGGGCGGTGTACTGGACCGACGTGGTGCAGGGCATCTGGATGTACCTTGCTGTTTGGATCGGGGCCCTGGTTCTGGCCTTCAAGTTGTTCGGGGGACCCTTCGAGCTTTGGCGCCGAGTTTCTGCGGAACGGCCCGATCTACTCACATTGCCGGGCCCAGAGGGGTTCTTTACTCCCGGCATGTGGATCGGAATGGGTATCGCCCTCTCCTTCGGGATCGTGTTCCAGCCCCACATGATGATCCGGTACTACTCGGCCGTGGATGGGAAGACCATCAAATGGTTGGGGGCGACCACACCCATCTACCTCATGACCCTCTACATTCCGGCTGCCCTGGTTGGCTTGGGAGGAGCTCTGGTCCTCCCAGGCCTGGCCGTCCCGGACCGCATCTTCCCGGAGTTGCTCTTCCAGTTCGCGCCGGCCTGGCTCACGGGGATCATCCTGGCCGGTGCCACGGCAGCGGCCATGTCCACATTGGATTCCATCCTCCACTCCAACATGACGGTTCTGACCCGGGACGTGTACCAACGGTACGTGGCACCGAAAGAGTCCCAGGCTCACTACGTTTGGGTGGGTCGCGGCATCGTCATCGGATTGCTTGCCGTGGGGTATGTGCTCTCGGTGAAGACCTTCGCCTTCCTGGTGACCCTGGTTACCCTCTCGGGGTCGGGTGCTCTTCAGCTCATGCCGTCGATTTTGGGAGTCTGCTTCCCGGGCCGCCGGCTTTTCACCAAAGCCGGCGTGTTGTGGGGCATGGGCACCGGGCTGAGCGTTCTCTACCTCACTCTTGTGGTGAGCCCGAACCCCTTTGCGTCCCTCATCGGGTCACCTCACCCCCTTGGGCTGCATGGGGCCGTCTGGTCGGTCCTCGCCAACTTCGCAGTCACAATCGCCGTATCCCGGTTTTCCAGAGCTCCTTCCGCCGAGACCGTGGCCAGGATCCACGGGGAAGTGGAGCGGTTCGTCTATGGCGGGGCGGGCTAGTCTCTTGGTGAGGAAGGAGGGTCCGGTTTTCGGTGGCTGATGCGGTCCGTTTGGCCCTGACGATCCAAGACCCGGCTCTCGCTGACCAGGAGGCTGACGGATCAACGGCAGAC
>JBDHGR010000325.1:0-5596 GCA_039589815.1 Gemmatimonadota bacterium
CATTCTCCCGAATTGGATTCGGGAGATCAACCTGATCTTCTCCAGTTGATCCTGGTGGGAACCCTCCAGAACGAAGCGCCTCTCCTCCGCCAGCCCCTCGGGCGTGAACTCGGCCCTCGGGTACCGGAGGACCCAGTCGCGGCCGTGTTCCAGTGAAACCGGAAGGATCTCATCCCCGACCACGTAGGCGGAGTACTTCCTGTACAGCCCGTCCTCACACCTGGTATCCAGGAATTCTACAATGATCAATTCGGACAGAGCCGCTCCACGAACCAGAGCCCAACCGACCTCTGCTTCCACCTCCCGGATGGAGTGAAGGAGGGTCGGGATACCGCCGTCCCGGGATCGGTCCCGAACGAAGACAGGAAACCGCAGTTCCGAGAGATCCTCCCAGGCGCCGAAGGCACGAAAACCGTTCATGCCCTCCTGGTGGAGGCGTCTGAGCAACTCGAACCGGCCCAGAGCTTGGTTGGGATCATTGAGAGGTCTGGTTGCCGGGTCGGCACCAAGCTGGTCGTAGAGCTGGCCGAGAGCCTTCCTGGCCCCTGGGCCAAAGCGGTTCAGGCCGGTGAATACGTAGACGCCCGCCGGGACCTCGGCCTTTCCCAGGACGTCCTCATAACACAACACCTCAGCGGGAGGACCACCGCCGGCCAGGCCTTTGTTTACGTAATCCCATGCGAACTCTTCCGATGGGCGCAGTGTCAGATAATAGATCATCCAGCTTTCACCAACGGGTTTCACCTAACGGCCGAAAGACCCCTCAGCCTTTAACTCTACTCCTACCGCCCACCGGGTGCAATCGTTAAACCAGTTTGCGACCCGGCGGGAATAACTCATGGTCGACGGGCTCCTTCTACCCGGGACCGTGCCCCCGCAACCGTTGAGACCTCTGCACGTCACGTACCTGCATGTTCGTGAGGGATGATCCCCCTGGATGAGCCGCAACACCCGGCTTTTCCCGCCGTTACGGGAGTTCCCCTTCAGGAGCGACCGAACCCGAAACGGACTACCCACCGATCAATGAGCAAATACCGTGCGAGGTTCCTCCCCGGGTTGCCATCCGCGAGCGTTTGAGCCTAGCTTGGCTGACCCTTATGGGCGTCTCATTCTCTTTTCCAACCGCGGCCGGCCGGAGAGTCCGGGGCGGGCTCCGAAGTCCAGCGGATAGGGTTGAATGCACCGTTTCCTCAGAAGAGTCAAAAGGCGTCTGGGCCACCACATAGATCGGGGAAGAGAAAAGCGCACACTCGCCCCCCTCTACTCCCCGGACCCCGAAGACCTCGACGTCGACCGACATCTGGTGGGCGTCCTGGGCTGGCTTCGGCGTGCCCAGGACTCAGGCTCAGACCGGGGTGTCGCCTACGGCACCCCCTTCGGTGGGGATTTCGACGTCAGTTATCCCGAAACGACCGGGTACATATGCCAGACCTTCGTCGAGTTGGGAACGTCCCGGGGAGACAGTGACCTTTTGGACCGGGCCAGGGAGATGGGGGCTTGGGAGGCCGAAATCCAGCTCCCGCAAGGAGCCGTCATGGGTGGGAAGTTCAACCAGGCCCCGACCCCAGCCGTCTTTAACACCGGCATGGTCCTGCTGGGCTGGGCTGCTCTCATCCGCACGGGAGAAGACCGTTTCAAAAGACATGCAACGCGGGCCTCCGATTGGCTGGTATCAATCCAGGAAGACGACGGGCGTTGGATCAAGGGCCACTCCCAATTCGCCCCTCCGGGCCCGACTCTCTACAACGTGATGGCTGCGTGGGGCCTGGCGGAGGCAGGGGCGGCCATGGGAGAGGATCGCTACGTCGAAGCGGCCGTAAGAAACGCCGAATATTGCCTTGGCCGCCAGCACGGGAATGGCTGGTTTCCCGACGCGTGTTTCTCCGATCCGCGCGAACCCCTCACGCACACACTGGGCTACTGCATGCAGGGACTTCTGGGCATTGGAAGGATCGCTGCCAGAAAAGACTTCACTGCCGGTGCCGCCCTTCTGGCCGATGCCTTACTTCAGATCATGGATTCGGATGGATACCTGCCCGGCCGCCTGAACCTCGATCTGAAACCCGCAGCCAAATGGTGCTGTCCTACCGGCTCGGCCCAGACCTCCGCGGTGTGGGGTGAGCTATTCAAGGCAACCGGTGAGGAGAAATACCGGGAGGGCGTTTACCGCATCAACCGTTACCTCCTGGGCCGGCATGACGTCCGGAATCCCGATCCGCGGCTTCGTGGAGGAGTCCCCGGATCCTGGCCGGTCTGGGGTGAGTACGGTCGCCTCACCGTTTTGAGCTGGGCGGCCAAATTCTTGGCGGATGCCCTCTGGTTGGAACTGCAGATCTCTGAGAAATAGGCGCTACACGACTGGGGTCAGGTAAGGTCGTAGAAGAACACCCCACGCTCGGCCATGTCATCGACGCATTTGATCACGTCCTTCAAGTCGACTGACATGATCTTCGTGTTCCCTACCTTGCCTTTCCGAACGATGCCCGTCTTCCACATTTCCCGGTGGAGCACCGTGTCCCGTCTTCGCTCTATGATTCGTCGCGAGAAGGCGTAGGTCCGAACCATCAGCTGGGTTCCGTCCTGGTCCACCACCCTTACCTCGAACGGCTCGTCCTGGTAGAGGGGCACGTCGACTCGATCCCGAATCCGGTGCTCCAACCAGTGGAAAAAGGTCATCTTGTTCAGGCCGGTATCGAAGAAGACCACCTTCCCGCCCAACTCCACCGCCTTGTCGAAAGGGCTCCCGGGGCCACACGGGAAGAGGGTTGTTTCATGGCCCTCCACAAGCCACGAGGCTTCCGGACCAAAGGCCAACATGGGATGGGAGGGGTGGAGGCTTCGAACAACGCCCTCCCTCCTTCGGAAGAATTCCGACACCAAACCCATTCTCGATGGGGTTTTGCGGACATCGAAAACCGAGATGCGGGCCAGGTATTCGTACGAGGCGCCGGTCGTCGGGAGCGAAACCATGAGGAGGTTGCCCTCGGGTCCAAGGGCATCCAAAAAGGTCCCGGCTACCTCGGCTGGGGTGCCCTTGAACCCGTTTGTTCCTCGGAAGCCCGAGTGAAGCAATATGGTGTCCCCTGCCTGGATTCCCAGGGTTCCCAGGCACTTTTTCAGCTCTGCGGGCCCATAGGAAAGGAAAGCCTCGACCCAACGCTTCTTCACCCGTTCTACCATCCCCCTCAATCGGTTCTGATGCTTCCGTGGGAGACGAGAAAGGAACCCCGACCCAAAACGTCGGACCGGGACGCCGCCGTGAACTTCAGAAGTCGGTCGTGGCAAGGGGATCACTCCGTAGGCGGCGGGAGGGGGCCGACGACTGTCTCGACGGGGATGGCCGGCCAATGGAGAGAGGCGGTGGTGAGGCGTTTCCGCCGGATGTCCTGGTAGATGGCCTCTGCTCGTTCATCCGAGATCCCCAGGACCTGGGCCAACTCAGCCGGCGGTTTGTTTTCATTCAGGTGCCAGAGCGCCACGTCCACTTCCTCGTAGGGCAAGGAGAAGTAGAATTCGTCCTGGCCCTGGGGGAGGCTATAGGTGTCGGTGGTGGGGGTCGACTGGGTTATGGCCGGCCCCAGATCGAGGTGCTGAGCCAACATGAACACCTGGGTCTTGTAGAGGTGCGCGATGGGTTTCAGGTCGGCGGATCCGTCACCGTTCTTCACGAAAAATCCCTGGTCGAATTCTACCCGATTCGGGGTACCTACGACAGCATAGTGGAGCCGATCGGCATGAAAGTACTCCACGATCTTCCTCACCCGCTGTTTGAAGTTGGTGGCTGCCACGATCTGGAGGTACTCCCGACTTCCCAACCGGGCCTCCATACGCCGCCCATCGGGAGCTTCCACAATGAGCTTGAAGAAGCTGAATCCTCCTCCGGGCCCGCCACCAATGGCTATCTTGCTCCGCCACCCCGGTTCATAGTCGGGGAACACCCGGTGTATGGCTTCATCACGCCAACGATAACACCCGATGGCCTCCAGGGTGGATGAGATATCCTCGATCCGGTAGTCGATCTTTAGTTGCCGGCAGAGAGATTCGCCCCGGTCGAGGCTGTCGGGAGAGGAGTCGGTCTCCGGCATCAGGAGCCCAAAAACTCGCTCCGGACCGACAGCGTTGACCGACAATGCGCATGCCACCGAACTGTCCACCCCACCGGACATCGCCACTACGAGGCCCCGGCGTTTCAGAGCTGTCCGGAGAAGGCGAACGATCCGGTCCGAGATCCGGGTCACCTCTGCGTCCAGATCCAGGTGGAAGATACGATCTAGGTTCAGGTTCCTACGATGGGGCATGCGCGTCACCTCTGAGCGCTTTGGTCACCTGGATATAGAAGGTGTTTCTGAACTTTTCCAGAGGCAGTCCTTGGAAATTCGTTCCGTAACTCGACATCCTTCGGAACCTTGAACCGGGCGAGGCGGCGCTGGCACTCGTGGAGGATCCTCTTTTTGATTGACAGATTCGCATCGTTCGGAATCACCCAGGCCTTCGGGATCTGCCCCAGGAGGTCATGTTGAATCCCCATCACCACGACGTCCCTGACCCCAGGCACATCCCGGATGACTTCCTCGATTTCGGAGGGAGCGATGCGGTGGGCTCCACTCTTGATCATCTCCCTCAACCTTCCTTGCAGGAAGAGGTATCCATCGCCATCCAGGTGTCCCTGGTCCCCGGTGTACAACCATCCGTCCCTCAGGACCTCTGCCGTCTCCTCAGGCTCGGCCCAATAACCCTTCATCACGTTCTCGCCTTTGGCACAGACCTCGCCCACTCCCCCGGCAGGTAGGTCGATCCCTCGTTCATCCCGGATGCAAAGCTCCACCCCCGGAATCGCCTTCCCGGCAGAGCCCCCCTTCGGGTCCGGTTCCTGGACTCCGTAACAGCTGAGGCGGGGGGAAGCCTCCGTTTGCCCGTACATCACGAAGACGTCCGCGTCGGGAATCAACTCCCTGAACCCGGAGATCTCCAGGGGACCCAACGGGCCACCGGCCACCGTGACGTACCTGAGAGAGGAGAGGTCGTACTCCGAGAGCCGCGTACGGTGCATCAGAATCCGGAATGTGGAAGGAACGCCTGCGAGGGTCGTGACCCGCTCCCTGACCATGCGCTCCAGAACCGAGTGGGGATACATGAAGGAGCGTTCGAGAACCAGGGTGCCTCCCGTCACCAAGTGGGTGTTGAGAACCGACGATCCGTAGGAGTACTGAAACGGAAGTACACAGATGGCACGGTCCTCTTCCCGAACCGGTAGGGACTGGAGAATCGAGTCGGCGTTAACTGCCAGGTTCCTGTGGGTTAAGGTCACCCCTTTCGGGTCACCCGTGGTCCCGGAGGTGTAAACGATGACCGCTAGAGATTCGGGGTCCAGGCCCGTCCCGGGATCAGGCGCCACCTGACCCGGAATACCCTTGCCCAACTCGACCTTTACCACCCGCGTCGAGGGTCCGATCGCCCGCCCCAGGGATCCGGCTTCGGGGTGTCTGGCATCCACGAACAGGCACTCTGCTCCGCTGTGGCTCAACAGCCCTATGAGCTCGGGGCCCTTCAGGGCCGGATTGAGGCCCACGACCACACCGCCGGCGACCCACGTCCC
>JBDHGR010000326.1:0-5568 GCA_039589815.1 Gemmatimonadota bacterium
CCTGGATCTTCACACGCAGGCACATGCCCGCCGTGGGTTGAGAAAGTCGGACCCAAACGCCCAACTGACGTTTGCCTTCAAAACCGGAGGTTGCAATGAAAGCCGGATCGCCTTTCGCAGTCCTTCTTCCGCTTTTCCTCTTCCCTCTCCTGGCTTCAGGGCAGGACGAAATCAAGGTCTTCATCTCCGTGGACATGGAGGGGATCTCCGGGGTGGTGACCTCGGAAGAATGCTCAAGCAGTGGGCCGGACTACGGATATTTCCGCCGTATCATGTCCCATGAAGCCAACGCGGCGGTCCTGGGCGCCTTCGACGCCGGAGCCACCGAGGTCGTCGTCAGGGATTCCCATGGCTCCGCAAGAAACATTCTCCCGGATCTTCTGGACCCCAGGGCTCGACTCCTCCGTGACTGGTCAGGTGGCCCCAAGGTGATGATGGAGGGGATCGACGACACCTTCGACGCCGTCGTGTTCGTCGGTTATCACGCTCGGGCTGGAACCGCCGATGCCATCATCGACCACACCATGTCCGGAGGCGTGACGGATTTGGCCATCAACGGCCAATCCCTCCCGGAGGCGGGGGCCAACGCCCTCATCGCCGGACATTTTGGGGTCCCCGTGGTGTTCGTGGCGGGTGACCAGGCCGTCGTCGACCAGGTCCAGGAGTTATTCGGAGCCGTCGGCACGTATGCCACGAAACAGGGCATTGGCGCAGCGTCCTTGGGCCTGCACCCCGAAGCCGCCCAGAGGAGCATTCGGGCCGGGGTGGCCAACGCCGTCCGGAACCGGGCCCAATACCGACCCTTCACCATGGCCAAACCCTACACGTTGGTACTCAAGCTCAAATCGGAGGCAGCGGTCTACAACGGTTCTTTCTTCCCTGGAGCCGAGCGCACCGGAGACTGGGAACTGACCTTCACCAGCGATGACATCCTCCAGGTCATGTATGCTTTTGGCGTCATGACTCGTTAACAGAGTAGGAGGAAGTGCCTGTCGTTGAGATGAAGGGATGGATCTCATGTCGTTCAAGAATGGTTTTCCCGTAGTAAGCCTGGTGGGAGGCCTGGTCCTGATGGCCTTGAACACCGGCTGCGATGATCCCGTGGGACCAAAAAACGATCCCATCACCGAGCTTCCCCGAGCGCTGACGGCAGCGGAGCAGGTCGTGATCGCCCGGACTAACACCTTCGGATTCGACCTGCTTCAGGAAGCGGACATTCGGCGGGAAAGTGACCAACCCAATACGATTCTCTCTCCCCTATCAGCATCCATGGCTCTGGGTATGGCCCTGGAGGGAGCGGACGGGGAGACCTTCACCGAGATGCAGCAGGCGTTGGGTTTCCAGGGGTATTCCAGGGAAGAGATCAACGCGTCGTACTCCGGGTTACTGGATCTTCTGGTAACTCTCGACCCGGCCGTGGAGATCGGGATCGCGAACTCTGCATGGAGCCGGCAGGGGTTCCCGTTTACATCGGGCTATTTCGACGTCATCACCAACGCTTTTCACGCTGTAGTCCAGGAACTGGACTTCTCCGATCCCGGCGCCAAGGACATCATCAATCAGTGGGTTCGCGATCAGACAAATGGCCTCATCGACTCCATCATCGATGTGATCGGACCCCTGGATATCCTGTTCCTCATCAATACCGTTTACTTCAAAGGAGACTGGACCACCCAGTTCAAAAAAGGCCAGACTCACCCTTCTACCTTCTACCTGGACACCGGAGGGACCATCACGGTCCCCATGATGTCCGGAAAGATCAAGGACGTCGGTTTCGCTCGGTTGGATGGCGGCCGTACCGTGGCTGAGGTGCCCTACGGCGGCCAGGCCTTTGGAATGGTACTGGTCCTACCGGCACCGGGTGAGACCGTGGACGATCTCATCCCGGCGCTGGATGACGGCGCCTGGAGTACATGGATGGATGCCCTTCATCTCTCCGAGATCACGGTCCAGATGCCGAAGTTCGAACTGGAGTGGGGAAGTCTCCTCAACGACGCACTGAAGGCCATGGGAATGCAAAAGGCTTTCAACGCCATGGAAGCTGACTTTTCCCGGATGACACCGGCGACGGACGCCCATATCAGTGCCGTAAAGCAGAAGACTTACATGAGGGTGGACGAAGAGGGCACGGAAGCGGCGGCGGCCACCTCCGTCACCGTGGGGGTCACCTCGGCCCCTCCGGGGATCACCTTGGACCGGCCCTACCTCCTTGCCATCCGAGAGCGCCTCAGCGGCACCGCGTTGTTTCTCGGAGTTATCCGAGATCCGCGTTGATCAAGCCGGATCCAATCCGGGGTCCAGGCGTGAAAAAATGGGAATGGCCCCACCGCCCGATGACGCGGTGGGGCCACCCCTTTGTTGCGTGCCTGACCGGGTTTTGAGGCGCGGAAACCCTACCTGTCCGCTTCCCCGTACCCGAGGAGGAGTTTCGTGACACCCTCATCCTGGCCGGCTACCAGGAAAACCACCCGTCCGGCATCCTCGTTCCGGGCCCAGAGGGAGATCACTTCCTCTCCCTCGGAGTGCGTGCGTTGCTGTGCCTTGAACTCGTACCCCTCTCCGTCGAGCCAATCGCGATAGAACGAGAGAACGTCCCTGGCGGAGCCGTCACCCTGCCACGCCACCGCCCCCATGAATCCCTCTTCCGAGGTCAGGGAGTAGACCCGTTGGGGATCTGCAGGCATCCCATCGATTCTTCGAACCCAGCCTGGCATGGCTTCGGCTTCGTCTCCGGCGCCAAACCGAAGGGTTGCATCGTCGGTCTCGATGACCATGGAGCCACCATCCTCGCCACCCGCCACGTCGAAACGAACCTGGCCTTCATCAGATTTGATGACCAAGGATCCGCCGTCCTCTTTCTTGATGAGGTCAAACCGGACTTGGCCTTCGTCCGAGTCGATGGCCAGGAACCCACCGTCTTTGGTCTTCCTGAGGTCGAATCGGACCTGCCCCTCATCCGAGTCGATGACCAGGGACCCACCATCCTCCCCTCGGATCAGATCCATGCGGACCCGCCCTTCGGAGGACTTGACCTCCATTAGGCCCTCTCGGGCCTGTTCCTTGAGACCCTCGACGAACTCCTGCCCTTCAGGGAACAACTCCATCGTTCCGCCAAAGAATTCTCTCATGAAAGCTTCTTCAGGAGCATCGGATCCCAGGTCCTGCAGGAGAGTGACACCTTTCTCAGGTGAGACTGAGAGGAGGGAGGCATGAGACTCCATCCGCTCCACCATGGCTTCCGCAGCCAAAGTCGGGTTCGCCTCCAGCTCATGCTGAATCACATGGGCAATCTCGGCCACCTGGTGTTTGACGCGGACAGCCGTAAGGCCCACAGCCACTATCCCCAGAACAAACAAGGTGCCCAGGCCTATGGACAGCCATCCAAGGAAAGAGAGCTTTTCGCCGCTCTTTCCGGTGACAGCTCTCTCGAATTCGTCGTACATGGAAACTCCTCCTGCCTCAGGTCAGGTGGGGGTCCTTCCTGGGTAGACAACCCCCCCGTACCCAAGACTACGAAAAAAAGGGGCAAAGTGTTTTAACCCCGTCACTCGGGGCCCCAGCCCAAATGCATTGGACCCTGATCCATGGAATCCGGATGTGGCGGCAAGCTCACGGCGACGACAAATTGGGGTCCAGAACACCTTCGAAAACAGGACTCCAAACCATGACCGCGAGATCCGGAAAATCCACAAAGGCCATCCACGCCGGTCGTCTCGAACCCCGGCCGGCCGGAGCCATCACCACGCCGATCTTTCAATCCAGCACCTACGAATACCACGGCGAGGACTATCACAACGTCGGCTACCTGCGTTTGAGTAACAGCCCGAATCACATCGTCCTGGGTGAGCGGCTGGCGGCCCTGGAGGCGACGGAAGCCGCGCTCGCCACGGGATCCGGAATGGCGGCAATCTCCGCAACCCTCTTGGCAATCCTCTCTGCCGGCGACCACATGCTGGTCCAGGACTGCCTCTACGGGGGCACGACCAGTCTCCTCAATCACGAGCTGGCCCGGTTGGGAATCTCCTACACGCCAGTGGATCCCCAGGACCCGGCGTCCTGGTCCGCACTCCTTCAACCCACGACCCGTGTCATCTACGTGGAGAGCATTACGAACCCCCTGGTCCAGGTGGCGGACCTGGAAGCGGTTGTGGTTTTCGCGCGGGAGCACGGACTGGTGACCGTCATCGACAACACCTTTGCCAGCCCCGTCAACTTCCGGCCAGCGGAGCTCGGCATAGACCTCATCATGGAAAGCGCCACCAAGTACCTGAATGGGCACACAGATATCTGTGCAGGAGTGGTGGCCGGTTCAAAAGAACAGGTGTCCAGAATCAAGGTCACCTTGGACCACCTGGGCGGAGTCCTGGATTCACACGCCTGCTTCCTGCTCGAACGAGGCCTGAAAACCCTGCCGGTCAGAGTCCGGGAGCAGAACGCCACGGCTCAAAGGATCGCCGAGTTCCTCGAAGGGCACCACAGAGTGGAACATGTGAACTATCCTGGTCTGGCCAGCCACGCCCAGAATCAAAGGGCCGCACGCCTCTTCGACGGTTATGGCGGGATGCTGTCTTTCGAGTTGGCTGGAGGGGTTGACGAGGCGGAGGAGTTTCTCGGTAAACTCACGGTACCGGCGCACGCCGCCAGCTTGGGCGGCGCCGAATCTCTCATCGTCCGGCCCGCCGCGGCCACACACGGGGGAGTGCCGCCCGAAGAGCGAGCTCGAAGCGGGATTTCCGACAGCCTGATCAGATTCTCCGTGGGACTGGAGGATGTGGAGGATCTTATGGAGGACCTGGGGAGAGCCTTGGCGGTTTAGGCGTCGGCCTGGCGCCAGGGGAGGAGCCTGTCGCAAACGGACCGCCACCCTCCTACTTTTCCCGCTCAACCACCGGCGCCGGAGCTTCCCATGCCCAAGAATCCCTCAGCTTCGCCCGCAAACCTAAGCGTGCCCAGCTGCTTCCTCCTGTGGGGCCTCTTCCTCTTCCCGGCCTCGTGTTCCCCGACCCAAGACGCACCGTATGTGGTCCATGGAACTCCTCATGGAGGCGGTCCCACCCACCGGCGGGAGGTAGCATTCTGGGGTTGACCCCACCCTCAGGGCCTTACCAGAGCCCCAGCACCCGCCACCACAAGCTGCCCACCCCAAGCCAGATGATCAGGTTGGCCAAGCTCACCACGAAACCCAGGCGCCACCAGTCACCGACCTCCACATAACCCGAGCCGAACAGCACCGGAGCCGGGCCCGTGCCATAGTGGGTCATGGAACTGAAGAGGTTGCTGAAAAAGCCCAACACCAACGCGGCCAGAAGTGGGGGTGTCCCCACCACGAGGGCCACCGCCAGGAAGGGTGCGTACATGGCACTTACATGGGCCGTGTTTGAGGCAAAGAAGTAGTGGGAGTAGAAGTACACCAGACTCAATCCCAGAAACGCCCCCACCCATCCATGACCCCGGAAGAGCCCGCCGACCGCCTCGCTGAACCAGGGAATGAGGCCCAGTTCGGTCAGGAACGATGCCATCATCACCAGGGCGGAAAACCAGACCAGAGTGTCCCAAGCCCCGGTCTCG
>JBDHGR010000327.1:0-5563 GCA_039589815.1 Gemmatimonadota bacterium
CTCCCTCCAGCAGTTTGTTCTTCCTCTCGAGTTCCAGGCTCCGGTATTCCGCATCCCACCGCATACGGGCTTCAGCTTCTCGGTGGAAGATCTCCTGCCCTCTCCGGATGAGGACCCTTCTAACCGTCTTCTCGATTTCTCCGAAATCCAGGGGTTTCAGTAGATAGTCTGCTACTCCAAGACGGAAAGCCTCTATGGCCGCCACCACGTCTTGGGTTCCTGTCAGGATCACTACGCCGGTATCCGGATCTTCCTCCAATGCGATCCGGGCCAGGTCGAGCCCGCCCACGACGGGCATGTTTCGATCGACAATCAGGAGATGTGGAGGCGCTCTTTGGATGCCCTCTCGAGCCCTTTGAGGATCCAAGAAGCAATCTACCCTGTATCCTCTTTCCCCGAGGAAGAAGGCCAAGCCCTCGACGATGGCTTCGTCGTCGTCAACAACGAAGACGGTTGTTTCCTCAGGCGGTTGCGGACGATACTGCCCTGGTTGGCCCGTGGGCTTCTCTTGGAGGCCTGGGCGATGCGTATAAGTCACGAACATCCTCCTGGATGAGGCCATCCCGCTCCCAAGAATACCTAATCGTCGGGCATCATGAACAAACCCGACTCGTAACGGATCCGGCTCAGGTATTCGAAACGAACAACGTTGTCCGGAGCAATCGAACTGAGATCGTTCTGGAACCTCCAGCGGATGCGATTCACGCATCGGTCATACCCTGCTGTGGCCCCGCAGGCGCCCGAGGTAGGCTAACAGATGCGGTGAAAGATGGGTAGGTGGGGCGATTGTTCCCTCAGGCGCCGGGTTACCTCGATCCCATCCATATCAGGCATGTTGAGGTCTGTGAAGACGGCGTCCGGCAGGTTGACGGCTGCGGCGTCGAGGAAGGCGTTGGGATCCTCGAATCGTTCGACCTTGAACTCGCCAGCCGCCCCGAGGTTGGCTGCGATCAATTTCCCGAATACCGGGTTGTCATCCAAGACGAAGATTCGTGGCCTCATGGGCGGGAAGATGACTCGGCCACTTGGCTATGCGCAAGGCGAGGCGTGGGGCTCGGCGGGTTGGGCTCGAACCCAAGGCCGAGAATCCGGAATCCGATACAGCCGGCGGTGGGATGGGTCAGGAACCGCTAGTCGCCGGCGCGTTGAATCAGGTGGGCCGCCCGGGCAGCGAAGCTCGCCTGGACGCTCTGGCCGGTCTTCAGGGCCAAGTCCCGATACCTGGCCCGACTGACCACGGCCACCACCGGCGCCGCTCCGTCAATCTCCACCCGGAAGTGCGTCTCGGCGGGCACCGTCTTCGCCACCCGCCCCCCAACCACGTTGCGCCCCGGGCCCACTACGTGGTCGGCGTCGTCGTGGAGCTCGATCTCCTCGGGACGGACAGCGACATAAACCTCCTCACCAGCCTCCCAATCTCCCTCGACCTCGAGTTGCACCTCGCCACAGTCTACCTGAACCAGGCCGCCTGCCTCGCCTGTGATGCGTCCAGGTATCAGTGTCTCGACCCCGACGAATCGAGCGACATCAGCTCGTTCTGGTCGGGAGAAGACGGCCTCCGCGGACCCGACCTGGACCACGCCCCCGCCTACCAGCACCGCGACACGGCCTCCCAGGCCCAGGGCTTCGCCACGGTCGTGGGTGGCGAAGATGGCGGTCACTCCGGAATCGGCCAACACGTCCTTGAACTCCTGGAGCAGGCTCTGTCGGGTTGGAGCATCCAGCGCTGCAAACGGTTCGTCCAAGAAGAGGACCTCCGGGTCGACTACCATGGCCCGGGCCAGGCTGGTGCGCTGCGCCTCACCACCAGAGAGGTTGGACGCCGGTCTGTCATCGAGATGTGAGATGGACAACCTCTCTAGCCAGGCGTCGACGCGCTGTTGGGCTTCAGGCTTGGGCAAGCCTCGGAAACGAAGCCCGAGTGCCACATTCTGCCGGACGTTCATCCGGCAGAGCAGAGCTTCCTGCATCACCCCAGCCATGCGCCGCCTAAGCTCCAGCAAACGGCGCGCGCTGCCGAAGTCGACCTCTTCCCCACAGAACACCACCCGGCCTCGAATGGGCCGGACGAGGAGGCCGAGCAGCCTGAGAAGGGTGGTTTTTCCCGAGCCGTTCTCTCCGAGCAGGGTCAGGACCTCACCACGGGATACGGCCAGATGGGGAACATCCAGCACCGTGCGGCTATCGTAGGTCACGGCCACGTCGTGCAGCTCGAGCACAAACTCGTTCACCGCGCTGCGCTCCGCTGCTGGAAGAGAGTGAGCAACCAGGTGATGAGGAATGTGAGCGCCAGCAGGATCAGGCCCAGAGCGATAGCCACCTCAAAGTTGCCCCTGCGCGTCTCGAGCACCGTGGCTGTCGTCAGCACGCGAGTATGTCCGAGGATGTTCCCGCCCACCATCATGACCGCCCCGACCTCGGAGATGACGGCGCCGAAACCGGCGATGATGGCGGCGAGCATCGGCAGCCGGGTCTCCCAAAGGAGCACGGCCACGAGCTGGATGCGAGAAGCCCCCAAGCCCTTGAGCTGAAGGAGCAGCTTGGGATCGATCTGCTGCAGCGCCGCCATGGTCAGCCCCGTGATTACCGGGAAGGCGATGATGAACTGGGCCAGGACGATGGCCCCTGGGGTGTAAAGGAGCTCGAGGAAGCCCAGCGGCCCGCTTCTCCAGAGTACGATGGACACGAACAGGCCCACCACGACCGGCGGCACGCCCATACCCGTGTTGACCAGGGTGACGGTGAATCCCCGGCCCGGAAACACCTTGAACGCCAGCAGTGCTCCAAACGGCACGCCGAAGACGAGGGCAACCAGGGTGGCGAGGCCGGAGAGCTCGAGTGAAAGCAGAGCGATCTCCAGGACTTGCGGGTTGCCCTGCAGCAGCAGGGAAAGGGCCTGGGTTATCCCGTTCCAGATCAGCTCCATGGCGTTAGATCGTCAGGAGCTCGTCCCGGTGCTGGGGTGAGTCCGCGCGGCCCATCACGGGGAAAAGCTCCAACCGACTCTTCACTCTTGCCGGCGTCGGGGAAGAAGAGGGGCTGCCCGAACTGTTCCACCCCGAATCTCCGGATGATCTCCTGGGCCTCGCGGCCCAGAATGAATTGGCTGAAAGCCCTGGCTCCGGCGCTGTTCACCTCAGGAAAGCGTTCCGGATTGACCTCCAAGACGGAGTAGATGTTCAGGAAGAGCGGGTCTCCTTCCACGTGTGGAACCAGGCCGGTCCGATCCCGTAAAGCCAGGTACGTAGCCCGGTCGGTGAGCACATAAGCACGCATCTCGGCAGCGATCAGCAGCGTCGCTCCCATGCCCTGGCCGGTGGAGATGTACCAGTCGCCCCCAGGATCGAGGGCGGCGGCATCCCAGAGACTCATCTCGAGGAAGTGAGTACCCGAATCGTCACCCCTGCTGGTGAACCGCGTTCCGGTTTCGGCGATCCTTTCGACACTCTCGGCGCCATTGTCACTCCCATGGATTCCCGCTGGGTCCTCCTCAGGGCCGACGATGAGAAAGTCGTTGTGCATAACGATCCGGCGGTTGATGACGAAACCGGCCGCAACGATCTCCTTTTCTCTCGCAGGGGCGTGAGCCAGCAACACGTCGGCGTCACCCCGCTCCCCCATGGCCAGGGCCTCTCCCGTACCAACCGCGATGGGTTTCACTAGATACCCGGTCTGCTCCTCGAACAGCGGCAGCAGCTCATCCAGGAGCCCGGAATCCTGAGTGCTGGTGGTGGTTGCTAGAATGATGGCCTTGTGCTCCGGCGCCTCCGCGGACTCCCGGGCCTGGCCGCATCCGGCTAGCGTCAGCGGCACCGCGAGGAGGGCCGAGCAGGCCATCAATTGAAGAGAAAGCGGTGGAATCAAGAATTCCTCCCTGGACGCCCCGAAAGGGGGCATTGTACGACGGTGAGGGAAGGTCGACCAGCGCCGCTATCCCCCTCTTCCTCGCTGGCTAAGCCATCGCCCCCCCGGTATACTCGGCAGCAGGCTGGGCTGGCCCGTTTTAAAGGGACCAGCACGGTCCCGTGTTGGCTAGCCCCGAGGGAGTGTGACGATGGCTTTCGGCAACTTTCATATCGGCATCATGGGGAACCTGTTCTCGGGGAAAACGACCCTCATGAATGCCCTCTCCGCCGACCCTTATCGAGCCGAGCTCGAGGACATCCTCGACGCCGGGGAGACGTACGCCTTCTCCGAACGTGTAGAGAAGGGCTCCCTCACGGACCAGTGCCTCGCCCTGTTCTACCAGGACCGCGTAGCGAACATCTTCCCCACCGAGACTGCGTTTCTCCACATGCGGGTGCTCCAGCAGCGTGAGATCAGACACTTGATGACCCGCAAGCGCAAAAAGGGCGTGCTCATCCTGGAGGACCGTCCCTTCCTGGATGGTCCAGAGGTCTTCGTCCAGCGGATGATCGATTCGGGGGAGATGCCGCCACCCCACGCCAGACTCTACCGCACCCTCCTCTTCCAGACCCTGGAGCGGGAGCGCATCCGGCTTCCCGATCTCCTCGTCTACCTCCGCACGGAACCGGAAGTCCTGGAACAGAGGCGGGCGGCCCGGGCGGCAGACGGGGACGAGTACGCCAGGACCATCTCACTCGACTACCTTCGCGAGATCCACCAGTGCTACGAGAACCTCGTCAGGGACTGGCGGGCGACCCTCCGAAAGTACCAGGAGTTCGCCGTGGTGCCGCCGGATTCGGACATGCTGAACCTCCCGGCCGAGATCGACATGCACGAACACCCGGACTATGTGCACGTGGCGGCGGGGACGATCCGAGAGAAGGTGCGCCGCATGGTGGCGGGGAGAGACGAGAGCGAGTGAGCGTCAGGTAAGATACGGTCGTGGGTCAGCGATCTTCCCCTCCAGGGCCGACGCGGCCACCGTGGCCGGTGAAGCGAGATAGACGGACCCGGTCCCGGCTCGGCCCTTGAAGTTCCGGTTCGAAGCAAACACCCCTACTTCCCCATCTGTCAGGGTCCCGGGCCCCATGCCCAGGCACGCGCCGCAAGACGGCGGCACAACCTGTCCCCCGGCGTAAAGGAAGGCTCTCAGATAGCCCCTCTCACCTGCTTCTTCCATGGTGCGTGCCGTGGCCGGAGACACGATAAGGCGAACCCCGGGTGAGACCGTCCTCCCCTCTACAACCTCTGCGGCAGCCGCCAGGTCCTCGAGCTTCCCGCCAGTGCAGCTCCCGATCCAGGCGACATCGATGGCCGTTTCCTCGAGGTCGGTGACCGGGACCCCGTTGTCCGGCTTGAAAGGAGGAGCTACGAAGGGCACCAGGTTGCTCAGGTTGAAGGAAAGAGTCGAGCGGAAGGTTGCATCTTCATCAGCCCGAACCGCCCCCACCGGGAACAGGCCACAGGTGCCTCCGCCCTCGACGACCATGTTGGCGATGGTGGACCGATCGTCGTCGGAGAGATGCTCCAGGGCAGGGCCGACGAACTCCACCACGGCATCGGTGAAACCGTTCATCGTCACATGATGAAGGATATGGAGGATCACGTCCTTCGCGTGCACACCCCGGGGCAACTCCCCAACCAGGTCGATCCGGAT
>JBDHGR010000328.1:0-5533 GCA_039589815.1 Gemmatimonadota bacterium
TTACGTAACCTGCCGCCCGCCGAAGCTCCTCACCGTCCGCCCCGACGAGAATCATGGTCGGGAATCCAGTGACCTCGAACTTCTCCTTCAGGTCCAGGCGCTCGTCTCCGTCCACCTTCACCGATACCACGAACGCGGAAGCGTCCACCACGTCATCAGCCGTATAGACCCACTCGTCCATGACCTTGCAGGGGCCGCACCAGGTGGTCTCGAAGTCGACAAAGAGTGCCTTCCGTTCTCGCCGCGCTAACGCCTCTGCCTCCTCGAAGTCATGTAAGAAGGACACCGTGCGGCCCGACCTGGCCGCCTTTCGATCCACTGCGAGGTGGTCGTTCATCTCGGCTTCTTCAATCCTGGTCATACCCGGATCGAAAGGAGCAAGAAGGACGCGCCGGCCGGACGGATCGATCTCCGTCACACGGTAAGGATTCTCAAAAAGCCAGGCGTGCTCCTCCAGGGATCGGGCGTAACCGGCGTTGAGAATGTCGGCCGCGGAATCCCGGGAAGCCAAAGCCCAGGAATCATCGGAAGAAAAGACGCCATCCATGGCACTCTCCGTCACCATGATCACGGCGTCGATCCCATCCAGGGTCAAGGAACCCTCCATCCAGCCCCGTCTCGAAAACCGAATCACGGGCTCCTCCTCCGGGACTCTAGGGTCCTCCACATACCAGAGGGAGAGTGCGTAGGGGTTGACTGCTTCGCCGCCGGTCTCCGGATCCACCACAGGGATCCCCACAACCGCATCGAAGCTGGACCAGAACTTGTTTCTGGATTCAGAGACCTCCGTCTCATGGAGTTCAGTGGGATCGAAGTCGCCATCCCGATTGAGATCGATGAAAAGCCGGTTGAAGTAGGGGGAGCCCTTCCCTTTCATCAGCCGAAGATCGATGGGTGGTGTCCCCTCTGGACCCAGGGTCAGCTTTGCGTGCATGCCATCAGCGACTTCTGTGAGGGTGAGTTGCTGGCCATAGGGTGACCACCTCATCACCCGATCTGAGTCTGAATCGGGCAGCTGGGAGGAAAGGAGTACCTC
The DNA here is from genome assembly GCA_039589815.1 of Gemmatimonadota bacterium. Classification (GTDB taxonomy): domain Bacteria; phylum Gemmatimonadota; class Gemmatimonadetes; order Longimicrobiales; family Gaopeijiaceae; genus JABDNZ01. Next base: position 1,037 of record JBDHGR010000328.1, read on the forward strand.
CACTTCCACCTTTTCACCCGGTGACCTGTCGGCTGCTTCCCCAGCATCTCCAGAGCAGGAGGAAAAAATGAAAACCGCGCTGGTTGCCAAAAGGAGGTTCGGAAGTCGCATCGGCGTGCCTTCTCAGTAGAAACGTCGAAAACCGGTCTGAGGTTCAAGATGGTACCGCGAGGGCCTGGGAGGGGAAAGGCAGGGCTGATTGACCACTCCATACTCGCACTTCCATCTTCCTTTTTTCGCCGGGCGGATTTGAATTCTCATGCCGTCGAGCTTTTCCTGAGGAAGTGGGGTAAAAGCAGCTTATCTGAACGGGAACCCTCACCCGGGGACACTCAATCTCAACCAGGAATCTCAAATGAGAAGCTCCGCTCGGTCCACATCGATGTGGCTCTGCCTCCTCGCCATCCTCCCGGGGACGGCCCAGGCGCAAGACCCAGCCGTCTCCGCAGCCACCATCGGGCTGGACGAACGGATTCCTGTCGATCCCCAGGTCACTGTGGGTCAGCTGGAGAACGGGCTGCGCTACTACATCCGGGAAAACGACGAGCCGGAGAATCGGGCGTACCTTCGCCTCGTGGTCAATGCCGGGTCCATCCTGGAAGAGGAGAACCAACAGGGCCTGGCCCATTTTCTCGAGCACATGGCCTTCAACGGGACAACCCACTTCGAGAAGCAGGAGTTGGTGGAGTACATGGAGTCCATTGGCATGCGCATGGGCACTGGCCTGAACGCCAGCACCAGCTTCGATGAGACCGTCTACATGCTCAGCGTCCCTACCGACTCTTTGGAGGTCCTGGCAACCGCCTTCCTGATCCTGGAGGATTGGGCCCATGGCCTGGCCTTCGATCCCGAGGAGATCGACCGAGAGCGGGGCGTAATCGTGGAAGAGTGGCGCCTGGGACAGGGGGCAGGAGCCAGGATGAGAGACGCTCAATACCCCATCCTATTTCAGGGATCTCGTTATGCCGAGCGGCTCCCCATCGGGAAAATGGAGGTCGTGGAGAACTTCGAACCCGAAGTCCTCATACAGTATTACAGGGATTGGTACCGGCCCGACCTGATGGCGGTCATCGCGGTGGGGGATTTCGACGGAGACTTCGTGGAGGGCCTGATCGAGGACCATTTCTCAAAGCTCATGCCACCGGAAGACCCCAAACCCCGCATGGTCTACGATGTCCCCAATCACGAGGAGACCCTCTTCGCCATCGCCACGGATGAAGAAGCACCGATCACAAGTGTCAGCCTCTACTTCAAGCAACCCATCCAGGCGCAGGGTACGGTGAGAGCCTACCGACAGGAGATCGTGGAAGGGTTCTTCAATTCCATGCTCAACCAAAGACTCAGCGAGCTCGCCCAGGAAGCCGATCCACCCTTCTTGGGTGCCGGATCCAGCCAGGGGAACCTGAACAGAGTCAAGGGAGCTTACATCCTGGGAGCCTCTGTGGACGACGAGGGCGTTCTGTTGGGGCTGGAGACCATCCTCACTGAAGCGGAACGGGTGGCCCAACACGGGTTCACCGAAGCGGAGTTGGAAAGGGCGAAGGCCGCGGCCCTGCGATCCATGGAAAGATCCTATGAGGGTCGAGGAACGAGGTCTTCCGGCAGCTTCGTCGGAGGGTTCATCAACAACTTCCTTCGGGGGAGCCAGATCGCAGATATCGGTTTCAGGTACCAACTGTATCAGCGCTTCGTGCCGGAAATAACGGTGGAGGAAGTTAATCGGCTGGCCCGGGAGTGGATCACGGACCAAAACCGGGTGGTGATGGTGAGCGCTCCGGAAAAAGAGGGCCTTAATACTCCCACCGAAGCTGAGCTCTCCTCCGTAATGGATGCCGTAAACGCCGAGGAGTTGGAGCCTTATACGGAGACACTGGCTGACGAGCCTCTCCTTTCGGATATCCCCGCCCCGGGTACCATCGTTTCGGAAAGGGCGGTGGATACCGTTGGAGTGACGGAGTGGACACTGTCCAATGGCGTCGTGGTGGTCTTGAAACCCACCGACTACAGAGACGACCAGATCCTTTTCAGGGCGTTCAGCCCCGGCGGGAGTTCCCTGGTGGACACCGAGGACTTCATCCCGGTGTCCAGCGCAGGTTCCATGATCAACGGATCGGGCTTGGGGTCCTTCAACCCCATCGACCTGAGGAAGAAGCTCACCGGTAAGGTGGCCAGCGCCAACGCATCCATCTCGGGACTGGAAGAGGGTCTCTCGGGTTCGGCATCGCCTCAAGACCTGGAAACAATGTTCCAGCTCGCTTACCTGAGGTTCACAGCCCCCAGGACCGACTCGACACTCCTGGTCTCGAACCAGACACGGACTCTGGCGGTTCTCGAAAACCGCAGGGCAGATCCGGCCTCGGTTTTCGCCGACACCCTGCAAGCTGTCATGACTCAGAACCACCCCAGGGCTCCCCTCATCAGCGAAGAGCTGGTCATGGCAACTGACCTGGAAGGCTCACTGAAGCTTTATAGAGACCGCTTCGCCGACGCTAGCGATTTCACGTTCATCTTCGTCGGCGACTTCGAGATCGAAACCATGCGACCGTTGGTGGAGCGGTACATCGCCTCCCTCCCCTCCCTGGATCGAGAGGAAACTTGGCGAGACGTCGGGCCCAAGCCCCCAAAAGGTGTAATTGTGAAATCGGTCTACAAGGGGATGGAGCCTCAGAGTCGGTCGGTGTTCGTCTTCACCGGAGACTTCGAAGATTCCCGGAAAAATCGGAACGACTTCTCGGCAATGAATACCGTTCTCCAGACCAAACTTCGAGAAAGGGTCCGGGAAGAGCTGGGGGGCACTTACAGCATCGGCGTGAGTGGTTCCAACAGTTGGCGCCCCACCGGGAGCTACTCCATCACGATTCAGTTCGGGTCCGATCCTGAAAGAGTAGGGGAACTGAAAGATGTCATCTTCGCGGAGATCGAGCTGATCAAGACGTTGGGGCCGGACGAAGCGGACGTTGAGAACGTGAAGGAGAGCCTGCGGCGGGCTCGGGAGACCAACCTGGAATCGAACTCATACTGGGTAAACCAGATCATTGCCCGATACCGGCAAGGACACGGTTTTGAAGACTTCTGGGATTACGAAGCGAGCATTGAAGCTATCACCCCGGAAACCGTGAGGGCGGCCGCCGACCGGTACTTCGATTTGGACAACTACATCCAGGCCACGCTGTTCCCGGAGTCCATGAAAGGCGGAGGGTAGCGCACCGAGACCTTCACCAGGGCCCCCCTACCTCCCCCACCAGTAGCTGACCTTCAAGGCAAAGACGTTCTCCGGGGGGATGCTCCAGATGTCCCTGGCGTCTTCCAACAGTCCGCTCTCCCCATAGGCTGCCGTCCCGAACCGTCGCTGTTGCCAGACGAGGTACACGGTGGATCCAGGACGGTACTCCCAACGTAACACTGCATTCCCCCGAAGGGAGCGAACGTTGAAATCCGGGTTCGCCAGTGTGAAGGATCCGGCCGGGCCAGCCCCGTCCGGGTCGACCTCGAGGCCGCCATCCTGCTCGGTCAGGGTCCCCCGCTCTTCGCCGTAAACGTCCCAATCCCACTTCCGTGGCTCATGCATCTCTTTGAAACCGGAATAGTCGCCCTTCGCGAGAAAGGGTTGCAGGTAGAGTTGCAGGCTGAGGCGGGGAGTGAAGGTCCAACTGACACGTGTGTCGAGAGAAAGAACGGTCTGGTCCAGGTCGCTGAACACGTATCGCGCGCCGAAGGTACGGTCGGCTGTTTCATCGGGGATCGCTCGTACGAACTGGGCAACGGCACTGATTCGCTGCAGGGACGGTTGGAGACCCACCTCTACGGCGGAGGTCGGCCTGACCGTCAACCCGAAGCTCGGCATGACCCCCCATCCACCTCGTGAGTTCCGGGCGTACGTGAAATTACCGGTGAAGTTGTAGGATTTCCGCTGGTCCGTGGCGACATATTGTGAAATGGAATAACCGCCCGGGCTTCGAGCCATCGGCCCGCCCCTCGTCATGCGATCGTCGTCCGACTCCGGATACGCCTGAATGGCCGTAGAGGACACCCAGAAATTCGGCCATTGTTGGACGCTACCCAGAAAAACCCTGGCCCCAACCAAATCCCCATCAAAATTCCACTCGGCGCTGGGAAGGAGATCGATTTGATAAAACCGGGTGGTGGAGTCGGGTTCCATGTCCCTGTACTGGAAAGCAAAGTTCACGTCCCAGGAATCCACGCGAGTTTCGAACCCCAGATCATTGGCCTCGAACCCCGGGCTCTGTGCCTGCATGAGCACAGATCCCAACCAATGCTCCCCTGCTCTTTTTCCGGTTGAGAGGGATCCCCTCCAGCCATTGATGCTCGTTCTGGTGGGATCGAGTTTCACATGCCCTGCATCGGGCCTTTGCCAGTATCTGGCGGGCGATCTCTGAGTATAGAGGATCGCTTCCTCACTCCCCTGCACCCTGCTACCGGTCAACGTGCCGGTAACGAACCACTCCCTGTTGCTCCACATGTGGTTGAAATCGAGTC
>JBDHGR010000329.1:0-5511 GCA_039589815.1 Gemmatimonadota bacterium
GATTCTCCTCCCTTTCGCTTTGGCGCTTTTCCTGGCCATTCTGACCCTTCCCATCGTGGTCTGGCTCCAGCAGCGCGGGGTCCACCGGGCAGTTGCAGTCCTGCTGGCGGTCCTGGTGGATGTGGCCCTCTTCGGGCTCCTCGTCCTCCTGGCGAGTCAGTCGATCAACGATCTCGAGGGCCGGATCGACCGGTATGGGAGGACGCTGACGGGAATCTGGAACGGGTGGATCCAGGGCCTGCAGGAAGCGACGTTCCCCGGGGCGAACCTCCTCGCCGAATACCTCAACCCTGAGATATTGGACCCGGGTCAGCTCTTCTCGTTCGCCGGAACGGCCCTGGAGACGGCTCTTTCCTTTGCCTCCAGTGCCTTTCTGGTCTTTCTGATCCTCATCTTCATACTGGGAGAGGCCACGGTCTTTCCCGCCAAGTTCCGAGCGATTTTGGGTCGAAAACAGGGTCACTCCAGCCGCCTGACCAAGATTGTCACGGAGGTCCAGGAATACCTGGGCATCAAGACTTTCATCAGCCTGGCGACCGGGATCCTGCTGGGGGCCTGGTGTTGGGTCCTGGGCTTGGACTTCCCGGTGCTTCTGGGGCTCGTGGCCTTCGTGCTGAACTACGTGCCCACCATCGGGTCCATTATCGCGTCGGTTCCGGCCATGCTTCTGGGCCTCATCCAGTTCGGGACGGGGCATGCCCTCCTTGTGGGAGTGGGGTACGTACTGGTGAACCTGGGTTTTGGAAACCTCATCGAACCGAATCTCCTTGGTCGGCGCCTTGGGCTATCGACCCTGGTTGTGATCCTCTCCCTCATCTTCTGGGGCTGGGTGTGGGGCCCGGTTGGAGCCCTTTTGGCGGTGCCACTCACCATGGTCGTGAAAATCATGTTGGAGAACACCACGGATCTGAGGTGGGTGTCCATCCTCCTGGACAAAGCACCGCCGGAGCCGGGGTTGTCAGGGGCGGTAGTGGAGGACCTGGGGGACTGAGGGAGGAAGGGGCCGGGGCGGGACTGGCCGAGAAGATCAGGGACCCCCCAGACGATCCAGGAGTATCAAGTGCTCGGTGCTGACGGCGCCGAGCCCCCTTTTTTTCACCACCTTCCTCTTCACCACCGAGACTGAGCCTCCATGCCCCAGATCCCCTTTTCCGATCTCCCCACCGCTTCCCGCCTTTGGATCTTCCCGGCGGAGCGCCCCCTTTCTCCCGATGAGGAGAGGTTGCTTCTGAACCGGGCCGACGCATTCCTGGACAACTGGGCTGCCCACGGGGTGCCCCTGACCTGTGCCAGGGATTGGCGATACGCCCGGTTCCTGATCGTGGGCGTGGATGAAGCCTCTGAACCCCCCTCCGGATGCTCCATCGATGCCATGACCGGGGTCCTGAAGGAAGTGGGCGGAGACCTTGGGGTGACCTTCGTGGACCAGGGGCCGGTCCTCTACAGGGAAGGGGAGGAGATCCGCCGGGTGAGCCGGGCCCGGTTCAAGGAGAAAGCCGAAGCTGGGGAGGTGGACCTCGAGACCCTGGTCTTTGATAACTCCATCACCCGCTTGGCTCAGTTGGAGGCCGGTGATTGGGAAAAACCCGCCGGCGCAAGCTGGCACCGACGGGCTTTTTTCCCGGAGGAGTGAGGGCCTGGAGCTAAGGCTTGGTCGCGATTGCCGACCCGCTATCCCGAAAAGCGAAATCCTTCGCTAATCCGGTTGCCGCCTACCTCCCGCCGTCCCCGACCAACTCCAACCCAAGTGTCTTCCCCTTCATGACGGCCGGTACCCCCTCCACCATCCATACCGGCGCCGGTGCGTCCAGGAGGTAGTGGTCGAAGAACTGCTGCATCCGGATGGTCCAGTCCTTCTGGTTTTGGGGCTTCCGGACCCCGTGGGGCTCTCCGTTGTAGTTCAGGAGCCAAACCGGTTTCTGCAGCCGCCTGAGAGCCATGAAGTATTCGATGCCCTGATACCAGGGCACAGCCCCATCCTCGTCATTGTGGAGCATCAGGACGGGTGTTTGGACCTTGTCTGCCTCGAAAAGCGGCGAGTTGTTGATGTACCGTAGCGTCTCTTCCCAGAGACTTCCACCGATCCGGCTCTGAGTGTGTTCATACTGGAACGCACGGTTCATCCCGCTCTGCCAGCGAATCCCGCCATAGGCGCTGGTCATGTTGGAAACCGGGGCGCCGGCTTCCACCGCCGCGAAGAGGTTGCTTCGGGTGACCATATAAGCGAGTTGGTATCCGCCCCATGAATGCCCCTGGGCTCCGATGCGGTCCTTATCGATGTAGCCCTCGTCTACGATCTTCAGAATGCCCGGGATGACAGCGTCGATGGCGCTCTCACCTGGATGCCCGATCTCGTAGGGAATGTCCGGCTCGAAAAAGACGTAGCCCCGACTCACATAGAAGGATTTGTTCACCGATCCACCCGGGCTGGGGTTCCGGTATCCGTGCAGCCCATCGGAGCTCCGTTCGTAGAAATAGACCATCATGGGGTACTTCTGACGGGGATCGAATCCTTCGGGCTTGATGAGGATTCCCTGGATGGGGATCCCATCGTTGGAGACCCAGTTTACGATCTCCGCATCTCCCCAGCTGTACTCATCCTGTTGCGGATTGGCGTGGGAGATTTTCTCCATGTCCTCGAAGTCGGGGTTGGTGAGCCAGAGGTCCCCGTACTCTCTAAAGGTCGACCGAGTGAGGAGGTAAACGTCGGCATCTTCGGCTTTGGTCGGGTTCGAGAACCGGACGTCGTCCATGATGAGCAGCTCAGGCTCCCGGTCTCCGTCGAAACGATCTCGGTAGAAGCCTGATGCTTTGGTGTAGACGTTGAAGGCCGAGAGGAGCACGTCCTCCGTGGGATCAAGGCCTTCCGAGGCTCCACCGCCTCCCCCGAATCCGCCGCGACCTCCGCCACCGCCACCGCCCCCGCCGCTGGGATCTATGAGATCAAAACGAGTATCGTTAGCCCGGCCCACGCCCTCGGTCAGGTTCCTTGGAGCTTGGATCCCCGCGGGGTCCACGGCCCAGAGGTCGTATGCGTCTCTGATCAGGAATGAGGCATCGTTCTCCAGCCACCCTTCGCTTCCGTATGAGGGCGGCTCGTCCGGATGGTCGTCCCACTCCCTATGGACAGCGAAGGGGATGTCTTCCGACACATTCCGCACCGATTTATCCTGGACGTCCATGACCATCCAGTGTTTCTTGACCCCGTCCCACCAACTGAGGTAGCGGCCGGTTGTCGAGAAACTTCCTGTGGAGTTGGGATCGAACTCCCGTATCAGCTCCGCCTCCCCGGTGGCAACATCCATCAGGTAGATGTCCCGGTACGTGTCGTCGTGGGAAACGTACCACCCATACTTGACCATGGTGTTGGTGGTGGCGATGGCGAGATCCCCATCGCCTCCTAATCCGATGGTCACCTCGGGGATCTCCTTGGTGGCCAGTTGGACCACCCGGAAATCCTGGGTGGAGGCGTACGCCTGGTAGGTCTGGTTCCGGACACGGTCGGCGTTCACCTTCTGCATGGGCTGAATGAGGGGATCCTTCCAGTTCCAGATGTCCAGGACGACTTCCTCGTCCTCTGGGATCTCCTCGTCATCCTCTTCAGGAGGCCGGGGTGCTGTGCCGAATAGGAGTCGGGTGCCCTCGTCCGAGAAGGAAGGCGATGCGTTGTCCGGGACCCACCATCCTTCCGGGATTCCCGGAGTCCCTTCAGTGGCGACGGCCCGGGCCTCTCCGCCACCAAGGGGGGAGTGGTAGAGAGTAAAGGCCGGATCGTCGGCTTCCCAGTCGTCCCGGTTGGTGAGGAAGGCAGCCTGGTCACCCGCGTCTGCCAGAGTCACCGACCTGTATTCTCCCTCCCCCGTGAGAATGGGAGAGGCTTCGCCGGAGGATGTGCTGACCGCGAAGACTCCGTCGGCCGTCCCGTCTTCATTGGACGCAGTATACACCAACCATCGACCGTCATCGGTGAAGTCGTAGTTGGTTACATCAGTGAAGCGGGTCTCTTCTCCGGTTCGGAGATCCCTGAAGACCAATGTGTCCCCCTCGGCCTTTTCCCGATCGTCCTCATCCTCACCCTCCTGGCCTCCGCCCCCGCGGCGAGCACCCCCGGGCCTTCTCGCACGTGCCGGAGGCTCTTCCTCACCCTCCGCCCCTTCAGCAGTCGAATCGGGTTCTTCTTCTGGGACGGGCTCGAGGAGGTAGGCCAAATAGGAACCCTCTTCGGCCGGGGTTTTCAGGGATTGGACCCTGTCTGCCCTGAAGTACCCGTCGTTGAATGACCCTCCGCTGAATGCCGAGGAAAGGTCGATGACACCCAGGGAGTCTTTCGGCAGGGCATCCCCAGACTCTCCCTCATCTTCCAGGGAATCCACTACCGCTTGCATGGGATCGATGGTGAAGATGAGGAACCGGGAATCAGAGGTGATCCGGGGGCCCGAGGCCCTGTCCACTTCCACGACCCGGGCGTTTTGGTCACCGATGGAGCGAAGGGTCATGATCCCGTCGCCTTCCCGTGGAGAGATCACGAAGGCGATCCACTCGCCGTTGTCGGCGAGGGCCCTTCCGCCGATGGACTTCCAGATGTCGTAATCCTCGTGTGTCAGGGCCTTTTTGCCCGCCACTTGAGCGCCCAGAAGCCCGGGTGTAGCCAGGAGGAAGACGCTTAGCGTCAGGAGGCGATGAAAGATGTTCTTGGATTCCATGGTCACACCCGAGGGTTGTGGGAATCGATGAGGAGCCGCGAAGCTCCACTGGTTTCATTTAGAGTCCGGACATGATTCGGGCCCCAGCTTAACCGCGGCAAGCTGGTGGGGGTCCTCCAACGAGGGACCGCGCTTGCCTTTAGCGAGGGCCTCGGGGATATTGGCACGGTTCTTTGCTCGCTGCGGGGCACTCATGGCTCATCCCCGTGGCCACTCGAGACTTGGATTCAGGAGCCCGACATGACCCACTCGTCACAGGCCTCCAGCATCCCTCAGGACGGGGGCTTCTTCGGCCACCCCAGGGGTTTGGCCACTCTCTTCTTTACCGAGATGTGGGAGCGATTCTCCTACTACGGAATGCGCGGAATTCTCATCCTTTTCATGGTGGACGCGATTCAGACCGGGGGGCTGGGGCTGACGGTTGGACGGGCCGCCGCCATATATGGCCTTTACACCGCCGCCGCCTACCTGACGGCGTTGCCCGGCGGGTGGTTTGCCGACCGGATCGTGGGGGCCAGAAACGCTGTTTTCTACGGTGGGATTCTCATCGCTGCCGGGCAGATTACGCTCGCCCTGAGCGCAACGACACAGGCTGGATTCTATACGGGCTTGCTTCTTGTGGTCACGGGGACCGGTCTCCTGAAACCCAACGTCAGCGCCATCGTGGGAGACCTTTACCCCGATGGTGGTGTAAGGCGGGACGCAGGGTTCTCCGTGTTCTACATGGGGATCAACATCGGGGCCTTCGTTGGGCCTCTTCTTTGCGGCTACCTGGGTGAGCAGATCGCCTGGGAGTACGCCTTTTGGG
>JBDHGR010000330.1:0-5507 GCA_039589815.1 Gemmatimonadota bacterium
GTTCGTTGAGACCCTCTCCAGGGAGGAGGTTGAACAGATGGGGTAACGGGCCGGTGGAGCTCATCGCCGCATCAACGGCTTTCCCGATTTCTAGTAAGGCGGCGTCGGCTTCCTCGTCTACACCCATGTTGACCGCTGATACGAAGTAATTCCCCTTCCAAAACTTCAGAAGCCCTCCACCAAATTCCGAACCCTGTCCGAGCCCCGCCTCCGGGTCTTCGATGCTGGTGGAGAAGACTCCAAAAGCCTCCGGCGAGGACCCCATCTCATAAACGTCCAGGACGATCTCCCCGTCGTTGGGCCCAATGAACCTGCGGACCGTCACGCGTCTGAAGTCATAAGACAGATAGACCTCGGCACCCCCGTTCATGTAATCGTAGAGGGTTTCTCTGTCGTAAACGGCGTCTGCCTCTGAGACACGCCAAGCCCCGACCTGCTCGGGTAACGAAAGGCCTGAATCGTTCACGTCTTCTCCTCCGCAGCTAAACAGGGTGGCCAGCAAGGGGGCAACCATCAGACGAAGGTGTCGGTTTCTCAACATATGGGACCCTCTCCAGCTGGGGGCTGGACACCGAAGTACCCGTTCCGGGGGACTCCACAGGTAGTGTAATTTGATGGCGTAACATGAGAACCGGGTTGAGATACTGCAACAATCCCAATCTGATACGACGTGTAGGTTGGGGGGACTCCCCGGATCCAAGGCCCCAACCGCAGTCAGCTTGATAGCAGAACTTCTACGTCGCCCGCTCCAGTAGGATCTGATTGGTCTCGGACCGGGACTCACCTACCGAGGTGACGTACACGGCCTTCCGGTCGAAGACCGGGCAGGCGTATTCACACGCGCCGCAGCCGGTACAGAGAGCCGGGTCGACATGGGGCCGTTGGACCTGTACCTCGTTCCCGTCGATATCGAAGGCCGTCTCTTCTCGAAGGTAGATGGCCTTTGGCGAGACCGGGCACCACTCCTCACACACGATACAGGGCGTGGCCATGGCCCAGGGTAGACATCTCCCTCGGTCGAAGAACGCCGTACCGATCCGATTGGGCTGCGTGTCGTCGTCCCCTACCTTCTCTTCGAAAGCCAGCTCCTGGATGGCCCCAGTTGGGCAGACCTGGCCGCAGAGGGTACAGGTTGGCTCGCAGTACCCGATCTTCGGGATCATGTAAGGTGTCCAGAGGCCTTCGAACCCCGACTCCAGGATCGTCGGGTGCAGGGCGTTGTTAGGACAGACCCGCATGCACTGCCCGCACCGAATGCATCGCTCCAGGAAGTTCTCCTCCGGAAGGGCTCCCGGCGGCCGAATCAGGACTGCGGACCGCTTCACTTCAAATGCATCCCCCGAGCGGAAGAGAGGTACCGCCGCCACGCCGGCGGCCAGGGATCCCACCATTTTCCTGCGGGTGATGTCGACCTTCGATGTTCCGGCCGGGTTCTCCCTGGTGTCCTCCTGCTGCGGGAAGAATCGGAAGTGGAGGGCCCCGTCTGGGCAGGATGCCTCACAGTTCAGGCAGAGGTGGCACTCGGCCTGATGCCATTTGCTACCGACGATGGGGTTGTCCCCCCCCTGACAGTCGAGGAGACACTTGTTACACCCGCCACAAGCCTCCTCGTCCTTCTGGAGGCCGAAGATGGCGAACCGGGAGAAGATTCCCAGCATGGCCCCCAGGGGGCAGATCCCCCGGCACCAGAAACGGGTGAAAACCCGGTTCAGGACCAGGATGGCGGCGAAGAGCGTGCCGATGAGCAACACACCGTGGAAGTGGGCCTGACGATACGGCAACAGGGCCACATCAAGGACGTCGTAGATCCCGCCGGCCACGGCGCCCAGCGGTCCGATCCCCGTGTTTCTGGCCGCCGAGGTCATGGCCAGGGCGCCCGTGTGGAGCATAGGAAGAACCGCGGTTCCGATGGAGCGAGCCAGTAGCGGGAGAGGATCCAACAGGCCTGCCTGGAGGCTCCCAAGGAGGGCGGCCCCGGTGACGAAAAAGAAGATGTAGTACTTGATGCGCTGGTAGGGTTTGTACCGATTCGAATCCAGGAGACGTTTGCCCTTTCGCGCCTTACGCTCGGATTTAAACCCTGACATCCAGTGGTTCAGCGTCCCCAGGGGACAAACCCAGCCACAAAAGAAACGCCCCATGAAGACGGTCGGCACCAGGATGACCAGGGACCACAGCAACCCCTTGTACAGGGTTCCACTGGAAAGAAGGGTCATGAGGGCCGTCAGTGGATCGAACTCCAACGCGATGGAGACCGGATACGGCAGCTCAATATCCGAGACCTCCGCCGGACTGAAGTCAACGTCGAAGGTCGTTTTGAGGACCAGCCACAAAAAAACAAGAAAGAAGGTTACCTGTGAGCCCCGACGGAGATTCCTTACGGTCCTGATTGTCATTGGCAGTCCACCGACATCAAGCGATCTCCTTGTAACCGGCGGCCCGGTAGTCCATCGATCCCACCCCGGATCGATCAGCCAGCACGATGTGGCCGACCCGGTCCGGACTGAGGCCGAGGAATTCCGCTCCTCTTGCGTCGGCGGCTACCTGGTCCGTTGAACACAGCACGGTGTTTTCGATGGAAACGTCGTCGAGGGATCCACCCTGGGGGCCACTCCGGAAGAGGACCCTGGTGCCGTCCACGACCGTCAACGTGGGCCGAACGAAGGCGGCAAGGTCGACGATGGACTGCTCGATCTCCTGGTGGAGCCGATTTCGGCGGCCACCCAGAATCCCATAGAGGTTCTTCATGCCGATGGTGCAGTGGGTGAGGTTGTGGTGTTTGATCACCGGCATGTTGATGAACCGGTCGGCCTCGACAAAATGTCTCAGAACCGCCCAGTTCTGGAGAACCACGCCACCCAGATCGATCTCCCCATAGTCTTCCTCCGCAGGCAGCATCACACGGGCACCGGCACTCTCTGCCGCCTCCCGGACGCCCGAACGAAGGAAGCTTCGCCGAGGATCGTTGCAGGAAACGTCGGTGACCGTCACGTGTGCTGCACCGGCTCCCAGGCACAGCCGAACCATCTCGCCAACCAGGGCGGGATGGGTGTTGGCGCCCTGATCCGGGGTCCGGTCCCACCCGACGTTCGGCTTCACTACTACCCGCTCCCCTGGCTGTACGAAACGCCCCATTCCGCCGATCCCGTCCAGAGCTTTGTTCAGGGCCGTCACCGGATCCTGATCGGTTGCAGAGGTCAGCACCGGAAGGTCAGGATCAGATGCGACCTCGAAGCTGCCGGACTTCACCAGAACTTTGGTTCGGGTGGGTGGCACCCGGTTGTGAAACGTCAGCCCAGTGGTGCCCGTCACCGCGGCCAGGGCCACGGCCGGACCCGTCTTCTTGAAAAAATCCCTGCGTTCCATCCTTTCCAACACCCTTTCCGTGCCTAGATTGCGGCACCCGCCCAGTATAAGAGGGTGGCAAGTGTGGCAGCAATCACACTTCAAACTCGTAGGAATATGGAGAGTGAGATGGCAGAAGACAGAGAGGTCAGCCGTCGTGGGTTCCTGAAAACGACTGGGATGGTCGCGGTAGGAGGGAGCGTGCTCTCGGGGGATCCAACCCTGGGCAGCGCGGGACGCCCGGAACGGCAGGAACTGAGGATCCAGGCCCATCGGACCCTGGGCCGCACTGGATTCCAGGTCTCGGATATCGGCTTCGGCGGGGGCTTCCTTACCAACTCCAACGTTCTCGCCGTCGGTCTGGACATGGGGATCAACTACATCGACACCGGCGAGCATTATATGAATGGCCAGTCGGAACGGGCCATTGGTGAGGTACTCAAAGGCCGAGAGCGGAACTCCGTCTTTCTCACTACGAAACTCAACCTCTCCTTCGGGGGCGGGAGTTCCAGAGAAGACCTCAAGCGGCGATTCCATGCCTGTCTGGATCGCCTGCAGACCGATTACGCCGACTGCCTCATGATCCACATGACCCCCCGAGTGGAGGAAGTCGCCCACCAGGGATTCCACGAGGCCTTCCAGGAGCTCAAGGCCGAGGGGCGGGTGCGTTTCCTGGGCCTCTCGAATCATGGAACGGAGCATTCCGCTTACGGGCAGACCGAAAGCGCCATGGAAGACGTGGTGGGGGCTGCGGCGGAAGACGGCCGGTTCGACGTTGCCCTATTCGTCTACAACTTTCTTCAGAGGGAACAAGGGGAACGCATCATCGAGGCATGCCGAGCCCGGGACATGGGTGTGACCCTGATGAAGACCAACCCAGTGGGTGTCGTGGCCCGGTATGGCGAAGACGCTGCAGAGGCCAGGGCCAGCGGCCGAATCTCCGAGGCCCGGGAACGCACCCTCCAGGAGTACGAAGCTTGGGCCGAGGCCGCGGAGACGTTCAAGCAACGACATGGAGTTCGATCGGCCACCGAGATAAGGGACGCATCGATCAAGTTCTGCCTGGACCACTCGGGTGTTCACTCGGTTTGCCCGACCATGAACACCTTCGACGAACTCGAAGCCTTCGTCGCTCTTTCAGGGCAGAGGCTTTCTGCGACCGAAAAGCCGATGTTGGCCAGCTACGAAACTCTGCTGGGGAGGTATTACTGCCGGCATGCTTGCGGGATTTGCGAACCGTCCTGCCCCTACCAGGTCCCCGTCAACACCATCGCCCGATATGGGCATTATTTCGACGTCCAGAACCGAGAGAAGGAGGCGATTCGTAAGTATGCGGCGCTCACAGGAACGCGAGCGAACGCATGCCTGGAGTGCGCTGGACACTGTGAGGCGGCCTGCCCCCACCGGGTTCCGGTCCGGACCCTCCTCACGCGGGTCCACGAAAACCTCACGCTGGCCTAGGAGCCTGTCCCGGTGAAAGGGGCAACGCAGGAAGCCGGAGGCAAAAAACACTGTCAGATATTACAATGCCTCGATATGATGGTGGGCGTATTGCCCTTCCGCCGCAGTTCGAACATGTCTGACCCTCTACGGAGCCAGGTTATGAAGAAGCTGAGTGAATCGGATGATCGGCAGAGCCGGATCTCGAGAAGGAGTTTCGTAAGGGTCGGAGGCGCCGCGCTGGCGGGCGGAGCCGCACTTGGCAGCACGCCAATCCCGGCGGGCGCAAGGACCGATGCGGCGGGCCGACCCCGCCTCTTCCCTTCTCAGCCCCGCCAAGAAGCCAAGATCCAGGCCTATCGGACGTTCGGTCGCACCGGCTTTCAGGTGTCGGATGTGGGCATGGGAAGTGTCCCGCTGAGGGAGACCGCCGTGGTTCGGTACGCCTATGACAAGGGCGTCAATTACTTCGACACGGCCGAGAGCTATGGAAACGGGGCCGCCGAGCGAGCCATCGGCGAAGCCATGCAGCACATGGAGCGTGACAAGATCTTTCTTGCCACCAAGGCTCGGGTCGGAGAAGGGGACGACACTGAAGCCGTAAAACGAAAGGTCCGGCAGTGTCTCGACCGGCTCAAGACCGACTACGTGGACTCTTTTTCCATGCATGGGGTGCCGAGTATCGAAGCTCTCAGTCATCCCGGATACCATGCTGCCATGGA
>JBDHGR010000331.1:0-9827 GCA_039589815.1 Gemmatimonadota bacterium
ATCGGCCACGGAGACCCTGGCGGCAATCGGCCGAATCAAGGAGGAGATCCCAGGGTCGTTTACCTCGTTGGGTGTTTCCAACGTCTCCTTCGGGCTCCAGCAACCCGCCCGAGCCGTCCTCAACTCCGTCTTCCTCCACCACGCGGTAGAAGTCGGTTTGGACATGGCAATCCTCAATCCGGCCCACATCACGCCTTTCGACGAAATCGACCGGACCGCCCGGGGCCTGGCTGAGGACCTGGTTTTCCATCGCAAGGAGGACGCTCTGGCCCGCTTCGTCTCATTTTTCGAGGGGCGCACAGAGAAGACCCAGGCAAATGAGGATCCCAGGGAGTCCATGACCCCACTCGAGGCCATCCACTGGATGATCCTGCACAGGAAGAAGGACGGGATCGAGGCCCTCGTGGACCAGGCCATTGGCCTTCTCGGAGGCGGACACGAAGGCGCGGTGGAGACGCTCAACGGGGTCCTCCTCCCTGCCATGAAGGAAGTCGGCGACCGCTTCGGTGCAGGAGACCTGATCCTACCCTTCGTACTGCAATCCGCCGAGGTGATGAAGCTGGCCGTGGGCCACCTGGAACAGTCGTTGGAGCGCGTCGGGGGTCAAAGCAAGGGTACGGTGGTGTTGGCCACCGTGCTGGGTGACGTCCACGACATCGGAAAGAACCTGGTCCACACAATCCTCGAGAACAACGGCTACACCGTGCACAACCTGGGAAAACAGGTGCCGGTGAACACCATCCTGGAAAAGGCTCAGGAGCTGGAAGCCGATGCCATCGGCTTGTCGGCTCTCCTGGTTTCGACTTCAAAACAGATGCCCCTGTGCGTACAAGAGCTCCACCGCCGGGGACTGGAGTTACCGGTTCTGCTCGGCGGTGCGGCCATCAACCCCTCTTTTGTGCGAGACGCGGCCGAGGTTGGCGGAAACGGAACCACTGCCGGCGAGACGGAAAAGGGCTCGGTGGGTGATCCTCCGACCCTATACCCGCACGGGGTTTTCTACTGCAAGGACGCATTCGACGGGTTGGCTTCCATGGAGGCTCTCTCCGATCCAGCGAGACGGGAGGGCTTCCTCGAACGATGGGCCGTTGAGGTTGGGGAGAAGAGCGCTCGCCGGGAAGCTTTGGTCTCCGAAGCACGCAGAAAGGCACCCAAGAAGAGACGTCTCCCCCCTTCCAGGGATGTGGAAATCCCCGCGCCGCCTTTTTGGGGAACACGGATCCTGAACAACCTTCCCCTAGAAGAGCTCTTCCCCCTGATTGACCGAAACACCCTCTACCGTCTCCATTGGGGCGCGAAGAGCGCAAAAGGGGAAGCCTACGAGAGGCTGGTTTCCCAGGAGTTCGAGCCCAGGTTGGAGCGATTCCAGGTGGAAGCTCTGGCGGCTGACTGGATCACGGTGCGAGGGGCCTACGGTTACTTCCCGGCGGCTGCCCAGGGGGACGAACTCGCCCTCTTCGATCCGGCAAATCCCCGGTTGGAGGTGGGGCGGTTCCCCTTCCCGAGGCAGCAGGGTCGGGACCTGCTCTGCCTTTCGGACTTCTTCAAGCCGTTGGGAACCGACTCGGATCCTCCGTGCGCCGAAACGAGCACAACTCCTTGCTCACCTGCGGACATCGCCGCCCTGCAAATTGTCACCGTCAGAAGCCGGCTCCTGGAAGAGGCCGTAGAAACGCTTCCCGAGGGCGATTACGCGGACACCTACTTCCTGCACGGGTTTGGAGTTCGGTTGGCCGAAGCCGGAGCGGAAGCCATTCACCGGCGGATTCGAAAAGAGCTGGGGCTCGCCCCAGATCGGGGCCTCCGGTACTCCTGGGGTTACGGCGCGTGTCCCGACACACGCCAACACGAGACGGTCTTCGACCTCCTTCCTGCCCGGGAGGGCCTCGATATGGAATTGACGGAGGCAGGAACGTTGGTGCCCGAACTATCCACCGCGGCACTGGTCGTTCATCACCCGGAAGCCAGGTACTTCAGTGTCTGAGATCTTCCAACCCCGGCCCGACCGGTTCATGGCCCTCGTGGCCGATGACCGGCCCCACCTCTTCGACGGTGGGTTCGGCACCGAGCTCCATTACCGGGGCGTTTCGGTCACCCGCTGTTTTGACGAGTTGAACCTCTCCCGACCGGAGTTGGTGACCAAGGTTCATGAGCTCTTCCTGGAAGCCGGGGCGGAAATCCTCGAAACCAACACTTACGGAGCCAGCAGGACGAAGCTCGCACCTTTCGGTTTTCAGGACCGGGTCGGTGAGATCAACCGGACTGCAGCCGAGTTGGCCAGGGGTGTGGCCGGGGAGCAGGCGCTGGTGGCAGGGGCCATGGGGCCTCTCGGGGTCAGAATCGAGCCTTTCGGGCCAACGGCCCGGGAAGAGGTGAGGACCTTCTATAGGGAACAGGCCGAAGCGCTGCTGTCGGGAGGCGTTGACCTCTTTGTCCTGGAAACCTTCGGGATAACCGATGAATTGGTGGAGGCCATCCGCGGAACCCGGGAAGCCGGAGACCTTCCCATCGTCGCCCAGATGACGGTGGGCCATGACCTCCACTCGGGCTTCGGTACGGATCCCGAGCACTTCGTCCCCCGGCTCGAAGAGGAGGGCGTCGACGTCCTGGGGTTGAACTGCAGCGTCGGACCCCAGGCCATGTTGCAGGGAATCGAGCGCATCCGGCCTCTTACCCGCCTGCCCCTTTCCGCCCAGCCGAACAGCGGGCTTCCCCGGGAAGTGGAAGGGCGCAAGATCTATGTAGCCTCCCCCGAATACATGGGAGACTATGCTCGGCGCCTGGTCCAAGCAGGGGTCCAGTTCGTAGGCGGCTGCTGCGGAGCGGGGCCGGAGCACATAAGACGGATGGCAGCCTCGGTACGTGCCCTCCATCCCGTCCCGACAATCGTCGAAGCAGGCGGGAAGTCCGAACCTTGGGAAACTCCGGTGGAGGAGGTCCCCCTGGCCGATCGGTCCCGCCTGGGTCGGAAGTTGGCCCAGGGAGAACGGTTCGTGACCGTGGAGATCGTGCCGCCGAAAGGGAGCGATCCATCGGAGATGCTGGCCCAGGTCGCAACGCTGAGGAAGGCCGGGGTGGACGCCGTAAACGTGCCGGATGGTCCCCGGGCTCAGATGAAGATGGGTGCCCTTGCGACCTCCCTCCTCATCCAGGAGCGGACGGGCCTGGAAGCTTTGGTCCACTACACCTGCCGGGACCGAAATCTCCTCGGCATGCTTTCAGATCTATTGGGCGCCCATGCCATCGGTCTTCGAAACCTCCTTCTCATCACAGGGGATCCACCACGCATGGGACCCTACCCCGATTCCACCGGCGTCTTCGATGTCGACTCTGTGGGCCTCACCAACCTGGTGAGCTATCTCAACCACGGTATGGATCCCGGGGGGAACCCCATCGGAGCCCCAACCTCCTTTGTCCTGGGAGTCGGAGTGAATCCGGGATCCGCTGACCTGGAGAGAGAGCTCAACCGATTCTACTGGAAGGTGGATGCGGGGGCCGAGTTCGCCATCACCCAACCCATCTTTGATGTGGCCCAGATGGAGGCCTTCCTCGGAGAGCTGGACCGGAGAAGCCTTCGGATTCCGGTAGTCGGCGGTATCTGGCCGCTCGTCTCACTCAGAAACGCCGAGTTCCTGGCAAACGAGGTGCCGGGAATCGAGGTGCCTGAAGCGGTCCTGGATCGGATGCGGAAGGCCTCGGAAAAGGGGGGAGACCATCCCATACAGGAGGGAATCTCCATCGCACGAGAGACCTGGGGATCCCTCGGAGAGGATCTTCAGGGCATCCAGGTCAACGCACCTTTTGGACGAGTCCACCTTGCCCTCCAGGTTCTGGAAGACCTGCCGAAGCTTTGAGGGTGCGAAAGCCAAATAGGCCAGGAATCGTAGGGAGGTCACCCCGGCCCCCCCGGGCCTCATCCTCTCAGTCAGCATAACCGCGCCCGGACAAGCCTGCCGCCCCTGACCCACGGAACCAACTGTCGAACCGCGCGGTAGAGAACTACAATTAACCTGATTATCCGTTCCTCGTCCAAAGCGCTAGCCGGCTTTCAGCGGGGTTCCCTCAACCGTTCCGAACGGCCGGCCCCGTACCCACCCGGGAGACCTGGAAATGTGTGGAAAGCCAACTGGTTCCCACCGCAGTTTCTTCTCCGTTTTTCTTTCTCTTCTTCTTACTGTCCCATTCCTTACCGGGTGTGAGGAGGGGGCTTCATTCCGTGTGGTGGAGGTCCGGGTTGGGGGAAACGAAGGAGAAGACGACGGGGTTCTAAGCCTCGACCTGTGGGGGGTGATCTTTGGCCCCGCAGAGGAGGGCGGAGTGACCCAGCTCCCTCTCCGACCCGGAGACGAACTCGGGGTAGATTTCGACGGGGATGGCTCTTGGATTCCCATTCTCCCTTCTGATGGAGACACACTGGTGTTCAGAACCGAAGATCACGGGGTTTACCTGGGTCCTTGCAATTGAGGATGACCTACCTCCTGAGCACCTTTCTCTCCTTGAAGACCTGGCCACACATAACCGGACCCCTGCATTGGCTACGGATGGTGAGGAACCCCTGATAAGAACCATTCTGGGGCTCTTTGATCCGGCGGCTTTGACCACCTTTGATAACCCCGTCTCCGCCGAAAGCGCCGCTCTCCTTTCACATGAGACGGAGCTAAGAAAACTCACGTTCTCAGGGAACGATGTCACCGAAGTGGGTTTCCTGAAGGGAATCCCCAACCTGGAAGAGCTGTTCATTAGTGATTTCGACCCGGAGGAGACCGGCCCTCTCCCGGACTCATTACCCAACCTCCGGTCCATTTTTCTAATCGATCCCGATTTTTTGGACCTGGACTTCCTCGGGATCCAACCGGACCTGGAAGAGCTGGCAATCCTTGGATGCTCGGGTTCAGATCCGATGAATATTGATGCTATCTCCCGGTTTCCTGACCTGAGTCTTGTGGCTATTCGTGACTGTGAAGTGAAGGACCTTTCCAGACTTGATCAGCTCGAGGATCTTCAGTGGTTGGCCCTGCCATGGGGGACGACTCAGGAGGAGATGGAGCACATCGTCGCCACGCATCCCATCCTCTCCGTTCTCGAGCTTTTTGCATCGGAAGACCTTGTCGATCTGACGCCCTTGACCGACCTCAAGGAGCTCAACGCCCTGATCTTGGGGAGCTCTGCACCCCCTGATCCACTCTTCGAGATGGACCACCTGGAGTACCTGGCAGTCGTGGTGGAGGAAAGCGGGCACGCATCCTTCGAGGAAAACTCCGTCCTCCGGCTCCAAGCTGAGCTGCCCGGGACCATCGTGGCCAGGGCGGCACCTTTCTGCCTCGGCTCCGGATTCATCCTGCTCCTGATCCCCCTGGTGGGGTTGGCCTGGCTGACCGTCGGACGCCGCAGTAGAACCAGGAACCCGGTCTCCCAGCATGGCTGAGGGGCCGGCAAAGGCCCCGGGAAGCGACGATCCGACAGGTCAACCGACCGGATACAGACCGGTCCTGGCGGCAACCGCGGTTTCGGTGGGTATGATCGTGTTCGCCCTGGCCGCCCATACTTCCCTCCCCACCTTCTCGCTGGCACTCTCCGGGCTCCTCCTAACCACCGTGGCCATAGCGACCTCGTTCCGGGGCGCCGACTCCCCTGGCGGCCTGTTCGGTATCACCAAACTCGCTGGCCCGGTCTTCTTCTGGTGTTTCGTTGGCCTGTTGTTGGGGGTGGGACTCGCCCTGCTCTTTCGACACACCTCCCACCAGCCCCTTCTTCTCACCGATATTCAGCCCTTCGTCTTCACGGCGATGGCCATCGGCGCCGCGGAAGAATTGCTTTTTCGAGGGTTCATTCAAGGTCGCTTCGCCCGCTTGGGTTGGCCGGCGGCGGTACTTCTTGCCACCCTGGCCCACACAGCCTACAAATCCGCCCTTTTCGCTTTTCCGCAGGAAGCTTGGGTGACCCGATTCTTCATCGTAGCCTTTTTCACCTTTCTGGTCGGTTCCATGTTGGGCCTGATGCGGCACTTTTCCGGGAGCGTTCTCCCGGCCGTCACTGCCCATGTCCTCTTCGACATTCTGGTCTACGGGGATTGGGCCCAGGCTCCCTGGTGGGTGTGGGGATGAATCCGCTTTCCCCTCCCTCTCCTTGACTTCACCTCTCGGCTGTTCGAGTCTTGGCGCCAGTTAACGAATAGGAGAGGAATCAGATGTCAAAAGAGAAAATGGTTCTCGATACGTTCTATGCGTTCCAGAATGCTCTCCTCTCCAACAACATCGAGGAACTGGATCGCCTCCTGGCCCCGGACTACAGGGGCTACAGCATCAGGGGCGAGTTGGAGGGACGGCAGGCGGTATTGGACGCCTGGGGCCCAGGGGGTGTCTCCATGGACGAGTCCTCATACGAGAACCTCGAGGTCGAGATCCGAGGGGATGTTGGGATTGTCACGGGAAACGGATTCGTGGCGGGCACGTTCCAGGGAGAAGGGTGGCAGCATCACCTGCACTTTTGCGACCTCTATTTGAAGATCGGAGGCGGCTGGCAGGTTTTCCTCTCCCACTCTGTTGAGATCGAACCGGGACCTGGAACCAGCTCGACGTCCTGATGTGGGGGAGTCCCCATGAACCAGACAGACAAGTCGATCCTCCAACGGGAGGAAGCCGTTGGAGGCCAGTCGGAGGTGGGCGTGCTCAGGCGGGTCCTCTTGAAGCACCCTGGTGAGGCCTTCCCCCCGGAGGAGATCCTGGAACTCCAGGGGGAGAGCCTCAACTACAGTAGGAAACCCGACCCGACCAGAGCGGCCGATGAACACGATGCTCTGGTTGACCTCCTTGAACACCTTGGCGCGGAGGTTCAGCTTCTCCCCGCCCACCCCGGCACGACAATGGATTCCATGTACGTCCGGGACGCCTCCATCCTCACGGACGGCGGCATCATCCTCTGCAGGATGGGAAAGGAAGCCAGGGCCGGCGAACCCGAGGCCCAGGCGGAAGCCTTCCACTCCGGGGGAGTGCCGGTCCTTGGAGCCATCGAAGGCACCGGGCAGTTGGAGGGTGGGGATTTCATCTGGCTGAACGGGCGCACGGCTGCCGTGGGAAGGGGATATCGGACCAACGACGAGGGGGTCCGCCAGCTCGAGGCCATGCTGGACGGCTACGCCGAGGAGCTTGTGGTTGTGCCGCTCCCGCATTGGAAAGGACCGTCGGACGTCTTTCATCTGATGTCGGTCATCAGCCCCATCGACACCGACTTGGCCCTCGTCTACTCCCCCCTGCTTCCGGTCCCGTTTCGGGAACTCCTGCTCTCCCGGGGGATCGGCCTGGTGGAAGTTCCCGACGGGGAGTTCGACACCATGGCATGCAACGTCCTGGCGGTGGGTCCGCGGGTGTGCGTGATGTTGGAAGGGAACCCGGAGACCCAACTCCGCCTAGAAGACGCTGGTGTGGAGGTTCACACCTACCGGGGCCTGGAGATCAGTCACCCAGGGGAGGGCGGGCCCACGTGCCTCACCCGCCCCCTTCTGAGGGAACCCTAACCCCCTCAGAACGGACCTTCCCGGCGCCTTTTCTTCACGGCCTCGTTGACCCGGAAGAGGCAGATTGAGTAGCGTTCATAGGGGACAGGTAGGGCCTCACCAATCCAAGGACAGACGCGATGAAGTCGCTGAAGAACATGGCAGGGAAGATCACCCTCCTGTTGGCAGTGGGGGTCTCATGGGGATGCGACATCCCCACGGACACTCCCAAGCTGGAGCAGGAGTGGATCGTCCCGATCACCGGGACAACCATCGAGGTGAGTGAGTTCCTTCCCGATTTTGTGGGTTTGAACGAAGACTCGTCGGCCTTCACCGTGCAGGTGGACCCGATCCTTTTCCAGGAAACACTCGAAACCTTGTGCGCTGGCTGTGCCGGCTTGGATGGACTCACCGTGCCCAAGCCTGCATTCGCGGGCAGCTTCCACGAAAGCGTATCTCTTCCCGAGGACGTGGAGTCGGCTCAGGTGCGGGAGGGGCGGGTTGTGGTGGAGGCCCGGAACGGGTTCCAGTTCGATCCCTTGAGGCCCCCGGGAGGGGAGCGAGGGACGGTCACCCTGGCCCTCCGGGACGGCGGGGTGGGTGGGCCCATCCTCGACGAAGTGGCGATCGACGGCGATGAAACAAGCTTCGCCCCAGACGCCACCTTGAGCAGAGAGCTCGAGTATTCCGGGCCCGTGACCTCGTCCATCTTCGTTACGGTGAACGTGGACTCGCCGGCGGGCGGTCCCGAGCCGGGCAACTGGGTTGGGATCGGGCTCAGCGATGAAGTCCGGGTTACAGCCACTCCTGAGGCCCTGGAGGCAGAATCGGCCCAGGTCTCGGTTGCCGGCGAGATCTTCGGCCTCGGCATAACCGAGCTGGACGTCGACGATATCAGTAAAGACCTGGTGGAGAAGGTCACTTCGGGATCCTTCCAGCTCGAGATCGTGAACCCGTGGTCGGTGGGAGCCGTTTTCAGCCTTACCATTGACGGGCCCACCGTGGTTACCCCGGTGGTACTTATTGCATCGGTTCCGGCATCCCCTGTCTCCACCGTCGAAGTGGAATTCAGCCAAGCTGAGCTGCAGGCCTTTCTGGGCGAACCCAATGTGATCATGACCGGTCAGGGAACCGTCGATCAGAACGCGGGCATCGTCACCGTTGCACCGGGCCAGACCATGACAATCGACACCAAGTTGGACTTGGTGCTCCTCATCGGATGAGAGAGCCACAGACCATGCGAAACGCGATATTCGGATCGGCACTCGGCGCCCTCGTTGCTCTGCTCCTCTGGAGTCAGCCAGTTGCCGGCCAGCTCCCCGGCGCCAGCCCGGCTACAACAGGAACCGCCAACAACTACACGGTCTTGGCCCGGGGATTCGCTGCGGTCGGCCTCAATCCGGCCGCCCTGGGGTTACCCGAAAACGACGGATTCACACTGGCCATTCTCCCAATGTCCCTGAGCCAGTCCCTCGACCCACTCTCTTTCTCAGACATCTTCGACTACGAAGGGAGGGTTGTGCCCTCGAGCGTGAAGGAGGATTGGCTTCAACAAATCGCAGCGGCGGGTGGCCAGACCGGAACAGGTTCGGCGGCCGTCACTGCGTTCAGCCTCAGCTACAACAACTTCGGCGTCCAGCTTTCCACCACGGCCTCCGGGCAGACCCATCTGAACGATGCGGCTGCAGAGCTGCTCCTTTTTGGGAATGCGGGCCGGACCGGTGTGCCCGGGGATTTCGAGCTCCAGGGATCAGGCCTCAGCGGTTACGCTGTCACGACATTGGGCATCTCGGCGGGATTCCCCATCTCTCGCCGGTGGATCCCAGGGGTGGAGCAAGGCCTCAGCTTTGGGGCAACGCTGAAGCAGTCTTGGGGCCACGTGCTCGCATTCGCTGAGGATGGAGGGACCCTGGCCCAGAGCGACCCCCTTGGGCTCGAGCTCGACTTCCCGGTTATTCACCCGGCCGAGGAGGGGTCCAGCTGGAACCGTGGTTCGGGGATCGGACTGGATGCAGGCGTCGCGTGGAAAAAGGGCCCGTGGTCAGCCGCCGGTGTCGTCAGAAACCTGTTCAACAGGTTCGAATGGGATTTCGGGGAACTGGTTTACAGACCTGGGACTGCGGTTTTCGACGACGACACGAACCAGTCGGACTTTGACGAGCAGCCCCTGTCTGACGCTCCCACGGCTCTCCAGGACCAGGTGAATGACCTGACCTTCAAACCCGTCCTGGTTCTCGGCGGCGCCTACGACGCATCGGAGAACCTGACTGTCACGGGCGAGCTCCGGCAGAGGATGGGGGATGGGTTGGATACGGGACCCAAGTCACACCTCGGA
>JBDHGR010000332.1:0-11704 GCA_039589815.1 Gemmatimonadota bacterium
TTCTGGGACCGAGCCTCCCTCAACACCCGGTACCACTCTATCAGGATCCCGACCTTCGTGATCGGCGGTTGGTACGACGGCTATCGCGACGCCGTGGCACGCATGCTGGAACACATGGACGCGCCGGTGAAAGCCCTAATGGGGCCCTGGGCTCACTCCTTCCCCCACAGTGGCTATCCGAAACCGCAAATGGAGTGGCGTCACGAGGCCATACGGTGGTTCGACCATTGGCTGAAGGGCGAAGATACCGGGATCACGTCAGAGCCGGCTTTCGCGGTGTTTGTCCGGGATTGGTATCCTCCGACCGTGCCGGTGGAGGAGGTGCCGGGAGAGTGGCGGTTCGAGGAGGGATTCCCCCTCGAGCGGACCGAGTATTCCAAGATGTTCATGGACGCCGATCACTCGCTCCAGGAGGGCTTACCGAGGGCCGGGACCCACTCTCTCGAGTACGATCCTACGGTTGGCATGGAGGGCGGGGGGAACGTGATGTGGTGGGGCGACTTCACCCCAGACCAGCAACCCATGGATGATGCCAGTTTGGTCTACGACAGCGACCCTCTGGACGAGGAGGTCGAGATTCTCGGGTTCCCGCGGGTCCTCCTGAATGCCTCAGCAGATGCCCCCCTGGCCAGCTGGGTGGTGAGGCTCTCGGATGTTGCGCCTGATGGATCCGTGACCCAGGTCGCAGGTGCCGGTTTCAACGCCGCTCATCGGAACTCCTCGCAGCATCCGGAAGCCCTGGAGCCCGGTCGTGAGTACCCCCTGGAGATCGAGCTCCATCTAACCTCGTGGGTCTTCCAGCCCGGGCACCGGATCCGTGTTGCCGTCGGCAACTCACAGTGGCCCATGTTCTGGCCTACACCCTATGCCATGACCACCTCCTTGCGGCTGGGTGGTGAGAATGCCTCACACCTGGTTCTGCCGGTGATCCCATACGAGGATCGTCCTGCCCCGGAGTTCCTTCCTCCGGCAGAGCCCGGTCCAACGCTACCTGGTTACGGTCCCCTGGCTACCGCCGAAGGCGAGGCAACGACCTCAGGCTACGCAGAGCTGGGAGGGTTCGAGTACGACGAAGGGACGGGAAAAGCGACGGTGGTGGCCGTGAACAGCGGCGGAACTCAGTATCCCTGGGGACAACAGATATCTTCGGACAAGATTACTCACAGAACCAACCGACACGATCCGGCCGACACATCCGCGCGGACAGAATACTCCACCACGATCTTCGTCGAGGGTCGCGAGCTGCTATTCGAGGCCGTCCTCGACTTCCACAGCGACCTCGAGAACTTCTACTACGTCTTCACGCGTAGGCTCTACGAAAACGGCGAACTGCTACGTGAAAGGACCTGGGACGAGACGATTCCCCGAGACTTCCACTGAGGCGGCAGGCCATGACGCGACCGCATAAGGATGCCAACAGAATGAGAATCGAAGTGGATTTTCAACCGATTGGCAAACATGTCCAGATCCAACCCAGCACATCCATTTTGGAGGCGGCCCAGGAGGCAGGTGTCGGCATTTCGGCCATTTGTGGCGGTGTCGGTTCCTGCGACGCCTGCCGCGTTCGCCTGGATGACCAGGAGGAGGTCAGCGATCCGAACGAGATCGAAACGGACGCCCTTGGCGCCGACAACCTGGCAGCGGACCTACGACTGGCCTGCCAAACCGAGATCTACGGCCCAGTCCGGGTGGATATACCGCCCGAGTCCATGACCGCCACACAACGCACCCAGGTGGAAGGGGAGGAGGTCGTCTTCGAGTTCCAACCGCCGGTGGAGATCCTGGACCTGACCCTGTCCAAAGCCGAAGCCACCGACCTGCAGGCGGATTTTGAGCGACTCAGCGCAGCTGCTTCGAAAGAAGGTCCGCCCGCAATGCAATGCCGCCGCCTGAACATCCTGAAACAGATTCCGGAGATCCTTCGCGACAACCAGTGGAACATCCGGGTGGCTCTGCGCGGGAACGAGCTGGTCAGCGCCACCGCCCCCGGGACCCCCTTGCTGGGCCTGGCCGTGGACATTGGTACCACCAAGGTGGCCGGGTACCTGGTGGATATGGCCAACGGCAAAACCCTCGCCATGAAAGGCATCATGAATCCTCAGATCGCCTACGGCGAAGATGTGATGGCCCGCATCACCTATTGCCTTAGGCGCGAGAACGGACGGGACGTCCTGCAGAACGCCATCGTCGATGTCCTCAACGAGCTGGCCAGAGATCTTTGCGCTGATGCCGGGGACGACGGTGAAACAGACGCAGTCGTCTATGATCCGTCACAGATCGTGGAATCGGTGATGGTGGGCAATACCGCTATGCATCACCTGCTGCTGGGCCTGCCGGTCGAGCAACTTGGCCTTTCTCCTTATGTGGCAGCCGTATCGTCCCCCCTGGATGTGAAAGGGGTCGAAATCGGCCTCGCCTTTTCCCCCGGGGCCACCGTTCATCTGCTGGCCAACATCGCCGGTTTCGTGGGGGCCGATCACCTTTCCATGCTTCTCGCCACCGACACCCACAAGAAGCCTGGCGTGGTGGTCAGCGTCGATATCGGCACAAATACCGAGATCACCCTTTCCGCCAACGGCCGCATGATCGCCTGCTCCACCGCATCCGGTCCGGCTTTTGAGGGCGCCCATATCCGGGACGGGATGCGGGCCGCCGACGGCGCCATCGAACGGATCCAGATTACCGACAACCAGCTTGCCTTCCAGACCATCGGCCATTCCGCCCCCACCGGGATCTGCGGGTCCGGGATCCTGGATGCCGTCGCCCAGCTCAGGCTGTGCGGAGCCATGGACCACAAAGGGGGCCTGGATGAAGAACACCCCCTGATCCGCAGGGGTGAAAAGACACTCGAAGCTCTCCTGGCAGACGCCGGAATCTCCGGACACGGCCATGACATCGTTTTGACCCGCGCCGATATCAATGAAATTCAGCTGGCCAAGGGTGCCATGCGAGCGGGAGTCGAACTTCTGCTCGAGGCGGCCTGTGTCACGGCTGCAGATGTCGATGAGGTCATCATCGCCGGCGCTTTTGGCACCTATATCAGTGTGGAAGCCGCTGTTGCCATCGGTATGTTTCCGGACATCCCACTGGATCGATTCCGACAGGTGGGCAACGCCGCAGGCATCGGTGCCAAGCAGGCCCTTTTGTCCGCGACACGGCGGGCTGAAGCCGCCGGCATCGGCGAACGGGTGGAGTATCTGGAACTCACCGTCAACCAGAAGTTCCAGGAAGAGTTTTTGAAGGCTATGTATATGTAGCATTCCCCCGGAACCCGACCAGGCTAAGAGTGGCTTGGACCGCGACTTTGCATCGGAAAGTACTTGACGTTGCTTTCTTTGGCGGCTAACCTTGATCATGCTACGTAAGGTCGAGGTCCAAGAGGAAGGCTCGGAAGAACAGCGGCCGATCATTCAACTCCACGAGCACGCTGCCCGAAATCTTCGCTTCATTCGAGGGACGATGGAGGCCGCGGGGCCGTTCACGGCAGTCCCTGGATGGGGTGGTGTCGCGATGGGGGCCGTCGGCACCTCAGCTGCTCTTTTTGCGGGCGATCCCCCATCCTCGGTCACGGATCCTTCCCGTTGGCTCGGCATCTGGCTGGCGGCGGCCGCTCTGGCGATCGGGTTGGGGGGCTTTACGGCGTGGCGAAAGTGTCGCAGCCAAGGCACCTCCCTCACTGGGCACTCCGGGCGACGGCTGCTGCTGGGCTTGGCACCCGCCCTCGTGGCTGGCGCCGTGATTACGGCTGGGCTGTATCGCGCGAACACGTTGGAGATGGCACCGTCCGTCTGGTTGCTGCTCTACGGTGCGGGGGTGGTGAGTGGCGGCATTTACTCGGTCCGCTCGGTGCCCATCATGGGGGCTCTCTTCATGCTGCTCGGCCTGGTCGCTCTGTGGGCGCCTCCCAGTTGGGGGAGTTTCTTTCTGGGCATGGGATTCGGCGGGCTCCATTTGGCATTCGGACTCTGGATCGCGAGGCGTCATGGCGGATAGGGCGAGGAGAAAGGAGCATCCCATCACCCCCACCGAGAAAGAGGGCAAGGGTGAGCGGGCTCTGAAGAGTGTCGCGAGTTACGCGGCCGAGAGCGGGCGGAGCCGGGAAGATCGCCTGATCTACGAAAGGGTGCGCCTGGGCATTCTGAGCGCCCTTTGCGTACATCCGTCCATGACCTTCGGAGAGCTCAAGAAGCTGCTTAAGACATCGGACGGGAATCTCAGCGTGCACGCCAGAAAGCTCGAGGAGGCTGGCCTGATTCGCTGCACCAAGTCGTTCGAGGGCAGGAAGCCCAAGACCGAATATCGGATCGAGAGGAAGGGGCGCCGTGCCTTGGATCGATACCTCAATCACATGGAGAAGCTGATCGATGCGACCCGAGACCCGCGTTAGGACACCGGAGTCCTCACCCTCTTTTTCTTTGCCTCCAAACTTGGCATCACAAAGTACTTCGCATACAGAAGAGCCTCACCTGGCATTGATCATGGATGGGAACGGCCGCTGGGCGACCCGACGTGGCCTGCCGCGGTCTGAAGGCCATCGCCAGGGCGCAAAAGCAGTACGCAGGGTGGTGGAATGCGCTGCCCGCCTCGGGGTGGGCACCCTGACCCTGTACGCATTCTCTTCAGATAACTGGAAACGGCCCCGTTCAGAGGTACAAGGGTTGATGGAGCTCTTTCGGCGGTTTCTCATCCAGGAAATCCCGAGATGCCGCCGGCACGGGGTGCAGGTGCGAGTGATCGGCCACCGTCATCGGCTCAGGAAAGACGTGTCGAATGCCATCGAACGATGCGAGGCAGCCACTGCGGGCGGAAGGCGGATGACCCTTCGGTTAGCCGTCGACTACTCGTCTCGGGAGCAGCTTGCAAAGGCGGCTCGCTCCGTAATAGAAGGCTGTCCAGAGGAGATGGAGAGGGCTCTCAGGCTGGCCAACCATCCACTCGACTGCGCCCCGCCCGTGGATCTCCTCGTGCGGACCAGCGGCGAGAAGCGACTCAGCGACTTCCTGCTCTGGGAGTGCGCATACGCGGAACTCCATTTCGTCGACACGTTCTGGCCCGACTTCGGAGCAGCCGACGTCGAAGAGGCCCTCCTGGAGCTGAGCCATCGACAACGGAGGTTCGGTGGTCTTGGAGAGGCGACGGCCGAGACTCCCGCCGACGGAGGAGACCCGATCAGGACCGAAGCTGGATGAGAGGCTTCCTTCCCGACGACCTCGCCTTTCCACCAGCCCTCGATCCTGCCTTCCGTCCACCTGCAGCCGAGCGACGCCACGCCCTGCTCATCAACCCCTTTTATCCGAAGGACCCTCACTCGAGCTTCGGAAAGCACGTGCTGACTCCTTCCCTGGCGTTGACTTCCTTGGCGGCCGCGACCCCAGAGAGCTGGCGGGTGGCCTATTGGGACGAGAACCTCCTGCAGGGTCCACCGCCTGTCCACCCCTTTCCGCAAGTGGTGGGAATCTCGGTCCATCTCACCTTCGGGGCTCCATGTGCTGTCCTGCCCGGAAGAAGCCGCACCCCACGCCGACGCCGTTGCCATCGGGGACGGAGTGGAGATCTGGCCCCGCGTGCTCCGGGACGTGGATGAAGGAGACCTGCAGCCTATCTATAGAGGCAGTTTCCGGGGTGCCTACCGGGATGAGCCCCCGCCGCACCGGGGCATCGTGCCTCGGGGAAGTTTCCTGACCACTTCGAGCATGATTGCCACTCGTGGGTGTCACAATCGGTGCGGGTTCTGCTACCTCGCAACCGAAGGGCTTCACATGCCCTACCGGATGCGGGATCCGGAGCAGGTAGTCGCCGAGATCGTGGAAGACGCGCAGCCCTATAGCGTCTTCATCGACAACAACCTGGGATCCAATCGTGAGTACCTGCGCCGGCTTTGCCGGGCCCTTCGGCCTCTGGAGATTATCTGGAGCGCTGCAGTCACTATCGATGTGACCGACGACCCCTCATTGGTGACGGAGATGGCCCTGGCCGGATGCACGGGTGTCTTCGTGGGGTTCGAGTCCTTGGTGGACCGGAACCTATCGGATGCGAGGAAGAAGACGCCGGCCGCAGCGGACTACAGCCGCCGAGTGAGGGTTTTTCACGACCACGGGATCCAGGTGAACGGGAGCTTCGTGCTCGGGTTCGACCACGATCGGAATGATGTATTCGAGCGGACGTTCCGTTGGGTGGAAGAGAACCGGTTGGAGTGCGCCACCTTCCATATCCTTACTCCCTATCCCGGAACGCCACTCTTCAAGAAGATGGAGGCGGAGGGTCGCCTCCTGCACCGGAACTGGGACCTCTACGACACGGCTCATGTCGTCTTCAGGCCAAGGCATATGTCCCCTGAGCGTTTGGCTGAGGGGTACGAAGAGTGTTACACGAATCTCTTCTCGCATGGCTCCATCTGGCGCCGGCGGCCGAAAGACCTTCGCGCTGTACCTTCCTATCTCGCCATGTCCTATCTGTACAAGAAATCGAACCGCTTGTGGGCGCTTCTCATTCGGCGGCGATGGACGGCGAAAGTTTGGCGTCCGCTGGTGGAGCTTTCCCGCCGTCGGCATCTGCATTTTCGGAAGCGGTTGGCTCGGGGTACCCATCCGGGCTCGGGGATCCGTCGCGCCAAGGCTCGACGCGCGGAGGCGGTAATCAGCGCAGGGGTTTAGCTGCGGCCCTGTCCAGCGAGGGCCCGTCGTCGACCGGGGTTTCCGACCATCACACCGAGGGAGACGGGTCTTCCTCGCGATTCAGGAAGGGGATCATCAACGGATCGTTTGTCGCACGCATTCGATCTTCCAGCACTCGCCGCATCTCTTGAATCTCGCCCTGAAAATCCCGGTCGTCGATGAGGTTGTTCAACGCGCCGGGGTCATCCCTGAGGTCGTAGAATTCCTCCGGTACGCGGTGTTCGAATAACTGGACGCGGGCAGCAATCTCGGGATCCGTCCTCGCTGCCTCTTGCATGGCTCTGAAGGTCAGGCCGCTGGTGGAATCCATGCGCATAGGGTCCGTTTTGCCTGCCCACGAATTGAAGATATACCCGAACCTTCCACCTTGAACGGCCCGCATCGGGTATTCTCTGCCGGCGGAGGTCCTGTGGAATTCCGTGAACACGTATTCACGTCCTTCTTGCACATTCCCTGCAAGCACCGGCAGGAAGCTGAACCCGTCCATTCCCTCAACGGTCTCGATTCCGGCAGCCTCCAGGACCGTGGCCATGAAATCGATACCCGAGATGAGATGCTCAGAGTCTACCGACCCAGGGCGTATCTTCCCGGGCCAGCTGACGATCCAGGGGGTCTTCGTGCTGGTCAGATAGCAGTTCGCCTTGGCGAAGGGCATGGAGATGCCATTGTCGCTGATGAACATCACCAGGGTGTTATCCGCCAAACCGCTCTCCTCCAGGGCCCTGATTACCGCCCCAACCGATTGATCGCAGCGGTAAACGGAGGTGTAATATTCCGCCAGCTCTTTTCTGATATCCGGCAGATCCGGCAGAAACTCTGGCACGGGAACTCCCTCGCCTCTGAACTGTCGCGTGAACGTCGGCAGATCGTGCCCCCATGCCTCTGCTTCATCGGCGCTACCAGCGAAAGGACGGTGAGGATCATGGGAATTGGCCATCAGGAAGAAGGGCCTTCCCTGATCCTTCGCCAGTTGGAGGAAGTCCCTGGAGTACTCGTAGTACCGCTCCGGGGATCTGCCGATTCCGACGCCGGAGGCCAGCTGGCCTTCGGTGACGTAGAAGTCCCAACAGTATTTTTCCGTGGGTCGCAGGTGGATCTCCTTCCCCATGATGCCGTTCAGGTACCCGGCACTTCGGAGGCTTTCCTGGAGTGTCGGGACGTCCTCGTCGATGGGCTCGAACCCTTCGCCACCGTTGCGATGGGGGTATCTGCCGGTCATGACGGACTGCCGACTGGGCTGGCAAACGGCGATGTTCACGTGAGCGTTCGTGAATCTCATCCCCCGGGCAGCGAGCTCGTCGATGTTGGGAGTGATCTCGGGGATCTCGCAGCCGTAACATCCAACGGAATCGTAGGCATTGAGGTATTCGAGGAACTCCCTCCTGTCCATTCTCTGTGCTCCCTCCCGTTCTCGTCTTTTTTCAACCGGAAGCCCTGTCCAGCCTATTGCGCCTTCCGGCAGCTTCCCCCTACGCTCCCGGGAGCTCTCTGTCATCACTCCAGGGAGGATCTATCATGAGCCCGGACCGTTCCAAGGCCAAGGCCAGACCCCCATCACCCGGCGAGCCGACACCAACCGCAGTTTCCGGCCGGGCCATGGGCCGTCGGGAAGTCATCCGCCTGGGAGCAGGGGCCGCAGCGCTGGGAGCCGTGACGCCCCTCATGAGCCTTCCTCTCCTAAATGGATGTCAGGGCGCCCCTGGGAAACCCACCGGCAGGCCGGCAGGCAAACCGAACGTTGTTTTTGTGCTTACCGACCAATGGCGAGCCCAAGCCACCGGGTATGGTGGGGATCCCAATGTGAAAACCCCCCATCTGGATTCTCTGGCTTCCCGAAGCGTCAACTTCGAGAACGCGGTCTCGGTCTGCCCGGTCTGCACGCCCAGTCGCGCCTCTTTGATGACAGGCCGATATCCCCTCAGCACGGGGATGTTCATGAATGACCTCTATCTGCCGGGCGAAGAGCTGTGTATGGGGGAGGTATTCAAGGAAGCCGGTTATGAAACGGCGTATATCGGGAAATGGCATCTCGACGGACACGGCCGGGATGTCTTCATCCCCAGGAACCGCCGTCAGGGTTTTGACTACTGGAAGGTGTTGGAATGCACCCATCAGTATAACAAATCCTATTATTACTCCGGCGATGACCCCACCAAGCGAACGTGGGATGGGTATGATGCCTATCCCCAGACACGGGACGCTCAGGAATACATCCGGGACCATGCCAAACGTGACAAGCCATTCCTGTTGATGATGGCCTTTGGAGGTCCTCATTTCCCCCACTCATCTGCGCCGGAGGAGCTCAAGGGGCGGTATCCGGTTGAATCCATCAAGCTCCGGCCCAACGTCCCGGAAGAGATGGAAGATCAAGCCCGAGAGGAAGCACAAGGGTACTACGCTCACTGTACCGCCCTGGACGGATGTGTCGGGGAACTCTACAGGACCTTGGAAGAGACCGGTATCGCAGAGAATACGATCTTCGTCTTCACCTCCGATCACGGTGAGATGCTCGGCTCGCAAGGGCAGCCACCCAGACGCAAACAGCGTCCCTGGGACGAATCCATTCGTGTCCCCTTCCTGCTGCGCTATCCTGCTGCCGGCGGAGAGGAGGGGCGTACGGTGGAAGCCCCGATCAACACGCCTGATATCCTGCCTACTCTTCTGACGCTTGCGGGGATCGAGGTTCCAGGGAGGATGGAGGGAGAGGACCTCTCACGGTTCGTTTTCGACAGTAAGACTCGAGGAGATCGGACCGCCCTTTTCATGAATATCTCCCCCTTTGATTCACCTGACCGAGAGGCCTTCAGGGGAATCCGCACCTCACGATATACCTATGTCCGCAGGCCTGACGGCCCGTGGCTGCTTTATGACAACCAGGTTGATCCCTACCAGATGGAAAACCTGGTTGGCGTGGCTGAACATGCCGGGTTGCAGGAGAGGCTGGAGGGCATGCTTCAATCCGAACTCCGGAAAACAGGCGATGAATTCCGCCCAAAACAATTCTACCTGGAAGAATGGGGATACGATGTGGATGCTGGAGGGGCGATTCCCTATTTCTTCCAGGGCGATAGACCGGTGGATTTCAAGGTCCAAAGCCCCATGAGCAAACCGAAAAGATAAGAATGAGTAGAAGCCCGGGCACCGTTTCGCGGCGTGATTTCGTCAAGACCAGCGCAGCCACCTGGGGCATACTAGCCCTTGGACCGTACGCCGGGTGCGTAGGCCCAGAACCGGATCCGGGCATAACCGTTCGTGGCTTCCGGTCGCCCCCTCTCTCGGCCCGGCCCATGGTCCTCTGGGCCTGGCTGAACGGACACGCCGACCGTGGGCAGATCACGCGGGAGCTCGAGGAGATGCGTGAGAAGGGGCTGCGCGGTCCGATTATCTGGGACGTGGGCGCCATCGCGGACCTCGAGAGCACGATCCCTGTCGGTCCGCCCTTCCTGGGAGACGAGTCCATCGACTTGATCCACCACGCCCTCGACGAAGCCTCACGGCTCGGTCTCGAAGCGGGGCTCTTCGCCTCCAGCAGCTGGAACGCGGGCGGTCCCTGGATCGATCCGGAGCTCGCGAGCAAGCAACTTCTCTGGGCCGAGCATCGGGTGTCCGGGCCTGCGAGATTCTCGGACGTACCTCCGGTCCCCGATGGCCTCGGAACGCCGTTCGTCGACGTTGCTTTGC
Organism: Gemmatimonadota bacterium; assembly: GCA_039589815.1. GTDB lineage: Bacteria > Gemmatimonadota > Gemmatimonadetes > Longimicrobiales > Gaopeijiaceae > JABDNZ01. The sequence continues at coordinate 10,356 of JBDHGR010000332.1, forward strand.
TTGCGGTCCCGGACACGGAGCCGGAGGCCGGACCCGTCGAACCGGTGGACCTGACGGGCGAGGTCGATGAATCCGGAAGGCTCTCGTGGGATGTCCCGCCGGGTGATTGGACGGTCTTCCGCTTCGTCTGCTCCGGGACAGGACAGACGCTGGAAGTCCCGAGTCCTGCTTCCGACGGACTCGTGGTCGACCACATGAGCGCCGCCGCCACTGATCGTCACTTCGAAGTGATCCTCGAACGCCTTTTTCGAAACGGGGAGAGGCCGGAGGCCCTCGAGCTCATGATGCTGGACAGCTTCGAGGTCTGGGACCGTCCGGATTGGAACGCGGGCTTCGTAGACGAGTTCCGCCAGGCCTTCGGCTACGATCCGGTCCGGTATCTCCCGGTCCTCGCCGGCCGCAGAATCCACGAACCCGAACTCTGCGACCGCTTCTTGCCCGACTACCGCGTTTTGGTCTCGCGCCTGATGATCTCCAATCATTTCGCCCGATCGGCGACCATCCTCGAGGGACGGGGCCTGAGCTTGCTCGCCGAGGCGGGCCACGGCGGATTTCCCCGCGTCGATCCTTTGGAAGCTCTCGGCGTCTCGCACATTCCCATGGGCGAGTTCTGGAACGGCATGCAGTTCTGGGTCACGAAGGAAGCAGCCAGCGCTGCCCACATCTACGGCCGTCAGGACGTGGCCGCCGAGGCGCTTACGGGGTGGCGTCATTGGCAGGACGGCCCGGCGGAGTACAAACGGCTCTTCGATATCGCTTTCTGCGCTGGCCTGAACCGTGGGGTCTTCCACACATTCGCCCACAATCCTCCCGAAGCCGGGAAGCCTGGGTTCGCCTATCACGCCGGCGAGCATTTCAACGTCAACTCCACCTGGTGGGAAAAGGCGGGGCCGATGATCGAGTACCTGTCGAGGTGCAGTCATCTCTTGCGGCAGGGTCGGTTCGTCGCTGACGTGTGTTTCTACTACGGCGATCAGGCCCCGAATCTCGTCCCGTCCCGGCGCATCGATCCGAAGGTCACCCCGCCGCATGACGAGGGAGAGTGTCAGCACTGTGGCCGCCCCATGCCGAATCGTATCGACAGCCTTGGAGCCGGCTACGACTACGACTACGTGAACCGGGATATCGTCGTGCGCGACATGAAGGTGCGGGATGGACGCTTGGTGTTGTCCAGCGGGATGGAGTATCGGCTCATCGTCCTTGCCGAGCGTGACGACATCGCTCTGCCCGTGTTGCGCAAGTTGGAACAACTGGTGCAGGACGGTGCGACACTCGTCGGGAGACCTCCCCAGCGCGCGAACAGCCTGGAGGACTATCCTCGCTGCGACGAAGAGGTGCGCCGCATATCG
>JBDHGR010000333.1:0-5414 GCA_039589815.1 Gemmatimonadota bacterium
GGGCGGCACGGTAAAAGGTCTGGATCGCATCAAGGTCTTCGAAGTAAAGCCAGAGGACCGTACCCTTGACGCCGAGACCTCTCGGCCGGGTGGGGACCACCCCTGCAGCCGTCTCTCCCCCATCAGGGAACAGAGACTCCACTCCATTCAGGACCGGAAGGAGGGCCTCGTTCTCCGGATGGGGGTTGAACCGTTCGAATTCCAGGAGGTACCCCTCCGGATCGATGGCCACAAACCCGTCGTGTGGGCGTCCTTCCTCGACAACACCGCTTTCATTTCCGAGACCGGATCTCATTTCGACTCCCGCCCCGGAGAGATAGTCCCACCAGCCTTCCACCTCATCGGTTATCACCGCCAGGGTGACACTCTTGGGCTCGGTGGAGGAGTGCATCCCCTCCGTTTCGTCCACCAGCGTCAGATAGGAGGTGGGCCCCACCCGCAAAATCTTGGCGAATCCGTAGTCGGCTGCGGTCGTGAAGCCCAAGGTCCTCGTATAGAATGTCCAGGCTGCCTCCACATCTTCGTAGTAGTAGAAGGCGTTTGTCGCCACGATCTCGGGTAATGCGGGGGGGTTCTCGGTCATCTCACCCTCGGGGTTTTCCGTCCCTCCTCCCTCACCACCACTGCAGGCCAGGGAAACGAGAAGAAGGATCAAGGGAGGAGTCTTCTGAAGGGCCACGGTTCGTCTCTTTCTCCAGGTCGGTAGGAGTGGATTCCGCTTACGCCGACAGTACCATCCTCGCGCCGGCGATCACCAGAACGACAGCTAGGAGCCAATGCAAGGTCTGGGGGCTCAGTTTCTTCGCTCCAAAATCCGCCCCCACCCACCCGCCGAGGGCCACAACGACCATCCAGACGGGAAGGAACACCGGGATTCCCTGTGTGTGAAAGGCCACCCCAGCCAGAGCAGCCAGCGAATTCACAAGGATAAAGGCCGAAGACAGGCAGGCCGTCGTCTTCGCCGAAGCCCAGCCTCTAAGAATCAGCAGCGGGGCCAGGAATATCCCCCCACCGATGCCGATGAGCCCTGATAGCAGCCCGATCCCTCCGCCGGCGGAAAGAGAGGCCCATGCAGGAGGGTTCCCCTTCACCTCCTCATCGGGGCGGGGCGGCTTCCAAAGGAGCAAAACGGCAGCCCACAAAAGGGCCACCCCGACCAAAGGTTTGAACACTTGGGGAGGAAGGGAGAGGTACCCTCCGACAAAAGCCAATGGAACCGATGAGACCACGAAGGGGAGGAGGAGCTTCCCGTTGAAGTACCCTGCCCGAGTGAACTTCACCAGGCCGATGAGAGCCACCACCACATTCAGTGTCAGCGCGATCAGCCTGAAACTTTCCGGGGTCACGCCCAGGAGTGCCATGGCGGCCAAATACCCCGATCCGCCTCCCTGTCCCACAGCCGCGTAGAGCACGGCCATGAGAAGAAAAAGGCCGGTGAGCCCTGCGATCAACGTCGGGTCGTCCAACTTCCTCTACCCCTCACCGCGCAGCACCTCGGGAATCGGTCGTTCAGGCGTCGGGATCTCGTTCAGGATGGAGGCGATCTTCCACCTGCCCTCCCGCCTCACGAGCTGGAAGCTGTCGACGCCCTGTTGCGGGGGGCGTCCCCACCCGGGGATCTCCGCCTCATAGAGGACCCAGACATGGGCGATCTCCCCGAAAACGGTTGGGTGGGTCCGGATGATTCGCTCGGTGAACCCGGTGCTCTCGACGTTGGATCCTTCGATGAACCTCAGCCAGTCCTGAACGAAGCCCTCCAGGGTGAAGACCGAGGTCGCCTCTCGACTGGACCGGAGGACTACCACCGCCTCCGGAAGAAATAGAGCCCTGAACTGATCCCAGTCGGGAGTGGTTCCCGCGGGAAAAGTCACCATATCGTACAGCTCGCGAACCACGCCCTCGGCTGAGGGGTAATCCTGGGACTCGGTCGTCTGGGCCTCTGTGAGCGGCGGTGCCACCAGGAAAGGGAGCAAGAGAAGGAGCGGTGAAAAAGAAACGCCGAAATGCAGCTTGGAGTTCACGGGTCGCCCTCCGATCGGATGAAAAAGCCTGCTCCCTGGGAAGCTGCCGTTCCGCCTCTCCCGGAGCAAGCGAAAATCCACGGGTTTTCCACCTCAACAATGACACGGGGTCAAGTTGTCTTATCTTAGTTGGAGTGTCATCGGCGGCGGGGCCCTCCTGAGCCTTGCCGCCGAATCAACACGTGGACGTTACCGAAGGACTGAAAACCTCTATGCGCCGCGTTTCTGGAATGTGTTCTCGATTCATGAAATACAGTGAGTTGATGGCCTGCGCCGCCCTGAGTCTGGGTTTGGCTCCACCGGCAACGGCTCAGGAAGCCAAGGACCCTGCGTCCGCCGACGCGGGGGTACCCACCGTTCGGGCTTCCAGGCTCCAAGGGTCTTTGACCCTGGATGGCGTCCCGGACGAAGATGCATGGTCCCAGGCGATCCCGGCCACCGCCTTCACCCAGTTGGACCCCTTCGAAGGGGAGGCAGCCTCCGAGGAGACACAGGTTTACCTCCTATTTGACGACGACGCGCTCTACGTGGGAGCGATCCTGAACGATGGGAGCCCCGTTTCCACTCGCCTGGGGAGGCGAGACGGATTTCTCATGGACACGGACTGGCTCACCATCTCTCTGGACTCCTACAACGACCACCGGACCGGATTCAAGTTCGAGGTCAACCCGGACGGGGTGCGAGGTGACGAGGCCCTATCCGGAGGTCAGGACCGGCATGGCGATTCGTCCTGGGATCCGGTCTGGGAGGCCGCTACGCACGTAAATGAGAATGGGTGGACAGCAGAGCTTCGGATCCCTTTCAGCCAGCTCCGGTTTGGGAATGCGGAGGATCAGGTTTGGGGGATTCAGATCATTCGGGACATCGCCCGAAACCGGGAGAAGCAGCTGTTCTCCTTTACGCCGAAGGACGAGGCGTCGGGCATCGCACGGTATGGCCATCTGGAGGGGATACGTGGCCTGAACAGGCCCAGGGGGTTGGAAATCCTTCCCTACATCCAGAGTAGAGCCGAGTTCGTTCCCGTCTCGCAAAACGAGACCGTCGAGTTTGAGAATCCCTACCGAGACGGATCAGACTTTTTCTACGGCGCCGGCTTCGACTTGCAGTATGGGCTCAGCTCCAACCTCACTCTGAACGCCACCATCAATCCCGATTTCGGTCAGGTGGAAGTCGACCCAGCGGTGGTGAACCTCACGGCTTTCGAGACTCGGTTTCAGGAGAAACGACCGTTCTTCGTTGAAGGGGCCGGCATCTTCTCCTTCGGCCAAGGCGGGGGTGGAGGTGGAAGAATGGGCGGGATGGGTGGAATGTTCGGTGGCGGGGATGGCGGCGGTCGGGGTGGTGGCTCCACTCAACTCCTGTATTCCCGGCGTATCGGGGACAGGCCCCGGGGAAATGCTCCGGACGAAGCCGCCTACGAGGACATACCTGATGCCACCACCATCCTGGGCGCGACCAAGCTCACGGGGCAAACGGCAGGCGGGTTGTCCATTGGTTTGATGGAAGCGGTCACCGGGCGGGAGATGGCCCAGTACGTGGACGAGCTGGAGCAAAAGGGAGAGGCCGAGGTGGCTCCTCTGACGAACTTCCTCGTGGCCAGACTGAGGAAGGACTTCCGGGACGGCCAATCGGCCGTCGGGGCCATCGGTACGGCGGTGAACCGGGACCTCGCCGACGGGGTCTTGGCCTCGCAACTTCGCTCATCTGCCTACTCCGGGGGGATGGACTTTTTCCATGAGTGGGCGGACCGGGCCTGGTCCCTGTCCGGTCAGTTCGCGGGCAGCCGCATCGCCGGTGAGGCCGGGGTGATGGCCAGCGCACAAGAGTCCTCCGCCCGGTACTACCAGCGGCCCGATGCCCACCATATCGAGCTGGACCCCGACGCCACCTCTCTCACCGGGTATACAGGAAGCCTGGAGCTCCGCCGACAAGCGGGATTGCACTGGCGAGGGGATGCCGAGTTCAGCTTCACCAGCCCCGGTTTCGAGGTGAACGACCTGGGTTTTCAGCGGGATGCAGACCGCAGGGACGCCGAGGTCTCCGTTGAATACCAGGAGAACCGGCCGGGCGATGTCTTCCGACGATGGGAGATCAGCGCTGAGCCCAGGACTTCCTGGAACTTCAATGGTGACCGTTTGGATACCGAACTCTCCGTCAGATCCAACTTCACCTGGCTGAACTACTGGTCCAGCCGCTTCAGTTATGAGCGAACGTTCGAGTCTATGGATGACCGTCTGACCCGGGGCGGGCCGTTGGCGAAAAAGCCCAGCGGACACCAGGTATCGCTGAACCAGACCACGGACTTCAGCAAACCCGTCTCCGGGTTCGCGAACGTTACCTATCAATGGGACGAGGCTGGCGGCAGTCGCACCTCCTACTTCGCATCGGTGGGCATCAAGACCAGCAGCACCTGGGAGCTGACCTTGGGACCCCGACTCAGCATCAACAAATCCGTGGCCCAGTATGTTGGCGACGAGGAGGATTCGGAGGCCACGGCCACCTTTGGCACAAGGTACCTGTTCGCCGACCTCGAACAGACCACACTTTCCATGGACACCCGGGTGAACGTCACGTTCACCCCGGAGCTTTCCCTCGAGCTTTACGCCCAGCCGTTCATCGCTACCGGAGACTACGACACACTCAAGGAGCTGGCAGCTCCCAGCACTTTTGAGTTCAACCGCTACGGGATCGATACGGGTGAGGTCACCCTGGACGAGGATGGGAATGCCACCATCGATCCAGACGGCGCAGGGCCGGCCGAAGCTTTCACCGTCTACAACCGGAACTTCAATCGGGTTTCCCTGAGGGGAACCGGGGTCCTACGGTGGGAGTGGCGGCCCGGGTCGACCCTCTTCTTCGTCTGGCAGCAAAACAGGTCCTCCACCAATGGGCACGGCGACTTCGACTTGGGCCGGGACGTGGACGAGCTCTTTGCCGGGGACGCCCACAATGTGTTCATGGTGAAGGCTACCTACTGGCTGGGTTCGTGATTCGGTATTGACCCCTCATCCGGTGGGGACCGGGGCAGGAGAATGCGAAACCGCCGGAGAGCTGAAAGCTCCCCGGCGGTTTCTTCTGGAAGGGCCGTTGGGGCCCGAACCCATCACCTACATCAAGCCACCACCGCCCCTGGGCCTGGCGGTCCTACCCGTCGACCTGGCCCCGCTGGAACCGGACGAACCCCGGGCTGCGCTGCTCACCGTACCCGATCCACCACCACCGCGGGGCTTGGCCGTCCTTCCTGAAGACCCACTTGAGCTGCGTCCGGGCGAAGATGCTGCACTCCCTCGGCTCGATCCGCCGCTCCGCCTGCCAGCGGTCCTCCCCGTGTAGCCGGAGCCGCCGCTGCCGCGGGTATATCCCTGGCCCTTGATCATCCGGCCACCCTGGTTT
>JBDHGR010000334.1:0-5391 GCA_039589815.1 Gemmatimonadota bacterium
CCACCAGACGTTCGCTCGGATCGGCTTCCAACACCCCCTCCTCCAGCAGGAAAGCGAAATAACCTCGGATCGAGGAGAGGATCCTCCGGATCGAGGTGGGAGCCAGGTCGGAGTCTTTCAGGTGGAAAACGAAGTCCCTCAGATCCTGGGAGGTGATGGCTTCCGGTCCACTTCGGCCCCTCGTCTCAAGGAACGCAAGGAGTTTCCCCAGGTCCCGTTGGTACGCCGAGAGGGTTCGGTCGGAAAGGCCCCGTTCGAAGGAGAGGTAGTCTACGAAGGGCTCCAGTCGGAAATCGGAGTCCCGGGGCATTCCTCAACCCCGGGATCACCGGCGCCCCGGGTCCTGAACCACCAGATCATGGCGGCCCCGAAGACTACCAGCGCCAAAATGAGAAGGACGCGGTTGGCGCCAGCCACCCACTCCCCCACCGCCCCGAGATTTCGACCGGCCGAGGCCCCCAGCCAGACCAGGCCGCCGTACCAAAGCCCCGAAGCCACAAAAACCGGAAAAGCCACAACCGGAAATGACCGGCGGGTCACACCTGCGAACACGGGAACCATGGCCCGGAGCCCCGGGAGGAACCGGGCAAAAAAGATGGCCGGGAGGCCCCAGCGTTCATAAAACGTCCCCAGCCTCCGGAGCTGGGCGGGGTTCAAGAGGAACCGGCCCAGCCCCACCTGGAAAAAGGGGCGCCCGAACCGATATCCCGCCCAGTACACCAGGAGGGCGGCCCCGGTGTTGGCCAGCCAAGTGACGAAGAATACGGTCCAGGCATCGGCCCGCCCTCCAGCAGCGAGGAAGGCCCCGAGAAGGACGAACGTGTCGGCCGGGATGGGCGGAAAGAGGTTCTCCAGGGCAGCCCCGGCGCCAAGGAGCAGATAGAGCAACGCGGGGCCCAAGGCACCGAGGAATGACAGAATCGTATTCAAGAGCTTTCGGGGTCCTTCGCGACCACCAGCGCCACGGCATGGACGGCCAATCCTTCTCCTGATCCGATCCAACCCATGCCCTCATTTGTCTTTCCCTTTACGGAAACCGCTCCTTCCGGGATTCCCAGGACCCCTGACAGCCGATGGGCCATGGCGATGCAAACGGGTCCGATCCTGGGAGCTTCGGTGACAACCACCACATCTACGTTGCTCGGCTGGTACCCCAATCCATTCAGGATCGCCACGGTACGGCGAAGGAGGTCCATGGAGTCGGCACCTTTCCACTCAGCGCTGCCCGGCGGAAAATGCCCTCCTACATCTCCGGCAGCGGCGGCCCCGAGAAGGGCATCGATAACAGCGTGGGCAACGGCATCACCGTCGGAGTGCCCTGAAAGACCCGGTGAGTCGGGGATCTCCACTCCTCCAAGGATCAACGGCCGGGCAGGATCAAAGCGATGGGAATCGTACCCTACTCCAACACGCATGATTGACTCCCGTTATCAGGGGTTAACCTCGGTGACGAGGCATCGGCCTCACCGCCACCGCCCTTGTACCGGAAGAGGGGGCCGACGCAACCGCCAGCCCCCCCCCGGGTATCATGACTTCCGACCTGCCTCGTCGGATGCCTCGCTCACCCCTCCCATCGCCGAATGGCCAGCGTCACATTGTGGCCGCCGAACCCGAAGGAGTTGCTCAGAGCCAGCGCCACGGGGCGCTCCACCACCCGATTGTGAGCGTAGTCGAGGTCACATAAAGGATCTGGATCGGAAAAGTTGATGGTAGGAGGGATCTTCTTGTCCCGGATGGCTAGGGAGCAGAAGATGGCCTCCGTTGCACCGGCTGCGCCCAGGAGGTGCCCAACCATGGATTTGGTTGAGCCCACCACCACCTCATAAGCCCGCTCACCAAAAACCGACTTGATGGCGGCTGTCTCCATCGCGTCGTTGTGGGGGGTCGAGGTCCCATGGGCATTGATATAGTCCACGTCTTCCGGACTGGCTCCGGCGTCGTCGAGTGCAGCCTGCATGGCGAATCGGGCGCCAGCACCAGTGGGCTCCGGCGCGGTGATGTGGTATGCGTCGGCCGACGCTCCATAACCGGCCAGCTCCGCGAGGATGGTGGCGCCACGGGCCTGTGCGTGCTCGAGAGTCTCGAGAACCATTGCCCCGGCTCCTTCACCGATGACAAAACCGTCCCGCCCGGCATCGAATGGCCGACTCGCCGCCGTGGGGTCGTCGTTGCGGGTGGACATGGCTTTCATGGAGGAAAAGCCCGCGATGCAGAGAGGCGTCACCGCTGCTTCGCTCCCCCCGGCCAGCATGACGTCGGCATCCCCTCTTTGGAGGATGCGGAGGGCATCCCCCAGGGCGTGTCCCGAAGAAGCACAGGCCGAGACCGTGGCGTAATTGGGGCCTTGCGCACCGAAGCGGATGGAGACCATGCCGGAGGCCATATCCGGAATGAACATTGGCACGAAGAAGGGGCTTACCCGCTTTGGGCCCTTGGTGATCAGGACTTTGGTTTGATCTTCGAAAGTGTACATCCCTCCGATGCCACTCCCGATGATCACACCGAAACGCTCGCGCGGAATGGCCTCCCGGGCTTCGGGCTGATCCAAACCGGCCGAAACCATGGCCTCTTCAGCCACGGCGATGGCGAATTGTACAAACCGGTCGTTCCGCTTTGCCTGTTTTGGCTCCAGATACGCCAGAGGATCGAAGCCCTTCACCTCGCAGGCGATGCGGGTCCCGTACTCCTCGGTGGCCTCGAATTGGGTAATGGTACCGGCGCCGCTCCGGCCCGAGAGAATACCGGACCAAGCAGACTCCAGATCGTTCCCCACCGGCGTAAGGAGACCAGCCCCTGTGATTACGACCCGGTGCTTTCTACCGTAACTAGTGGTCGACATGCTCCCCACTTCGTCGTTTCAGATGGCCAGAAGCCCGATCAACCCTCTTCCGCGTGTTCCCGGAGATAGGAGATGGCATCGCCCACGGTACGCATCTGTTCGGCATCCTCGTCGGGAATGTCCACGCCGAACTCTTCCTCAAACGCCATCACCAACTCCACCGTATCCAGCGAGTCGGCACCCAGATCCTCCACGAACGAAGCCTCGGCCGTGACCTTCTCCGGGTCCACGCCCAACTCGTTGATGATGATCTCTTTGACTTTGGCTTCGGCACTATCTGCCATGATACCCCCCTGTGTAATGAAGACCGGATCTAGGATCCTTATGGTTTCCTGTTTCTATGATCTCTCTCTCGAGTCCATGGTCACATGACCATCCCGCCGTCTACCGCGATTACCTGGCCGGTAATGTATGCGGACCCGGGTCCGGCGAGAAAGCGAACAACCCTCGCCACATCCTTGGGTTCACCCAAGCTCCCCATGGGAATCTGCGCCTTGAGGCCCTCCACGATCTCAGGGCTGAGTTGATCTGTCATCGCCGTCTGAATGAAACCCGGAGCGATGGCATTACATCTGACCCCTCTTGAGGCAAACTCCCGGGCGATGCTCTTGGTGAACCCGATCAAACCGGCTTTGGATGCCGCATAATTCGCCTGCCCGGCATTCCCCATGAGCCCGATGACGGAAGCGATGTTGATGATGGCGCCCGCCCGCCTCTTCATCATTCCCCTGGCCACACCCTTCGTGGCATTGAAGGCGCCCTTCAGGTTCACCGAGAGAACCTGATCCCACTCTTCCTCGGACATCCGGAGGATGAGGTTGTCCCTGGTGATGCCGGCATTGTTCACCAATACACCCACAGGGCCAAGCTCTTCTTCAATCTGCTTGAGCACCGCCTGAAGGCCCTCGCCGTCCGTCACGTTTCCCAGGTAACCCTGATGCCCTCCCCCGGGCAACCCATCGGCTGTTTGGCAGGACTCCCCTTCGTCCAGATCCACTACGGCGACCTTGGCTCCGGCGTCTGCCAAAGCCTCGGCAACGGCTGATCCGATTCCCCTGGCCCCCCCGGTTACGACGGCTACCTGGCCTTCGAGTTCCTTCAGGCCCCCGAGTTCAGTCATGGTTTCACCCTCCCAGGGCGTCAAAGTCAGAAGGAGCCCCCAGGGAGATACAGGGGATCCCCCGAGCGTTGCGCCTGTTCAGACCGCAGAGGACCGAGCCGGGGCCCATCTCCATAAACTTCTCCACCCCCAACTCAACCATCTTTTCCACCGACGCCCTCCAACGAACCGGGGATGTCAGCTGTTCAACCAGACGGTCCCTGGCCGAAGGGCCCTCAAGCACCGGTTCCGCGGTCACGTTGGAGACCACCGGGTATTCAGGATCCGAGAACTTGATTTTCTCGAGCTTTTGCCGCAATCCCTCTGAAGCGGGCTCCATGAGGGGTGAGTGGAACGCCCCCGAGACGGTAAGGGAAACGGCCCTTTTTGCACCGGCCTCTTTTGCCAGGGCCATACCCATCTCCACACCCTCGATCTCGCCGCTGATCACAACCTGACCCTGGCTATTGAAATTGGCGGGTACGCAGATCTTCCCTTCCCCCAGCACCGCCTGGCAGACGGTTTCCACGACATCCTCGTCCAACCCCAGGACTGCCGCCATGGTGCCAGGTTGCTTCAGACCCGAAGCGAACATGAGCTCCCCCCTGACCCGAACGGCCTCCAGGGCATCCTGGAACGAGAGTGTGCCTGCAGCCACGTGGGCGGAGAACTCACCGAGGGAATGACCTGCCGCTACGGACACGGACCCCACCGCGTCGGACGCCACGCGGTGAACGGCGATGGAGTGCACCAGCAACGCTGGCTGGGCGTTCTTCGTGAGGGTCAACTCGTCCTCCGGCCCCTCCCATGCCAAACGGGAGAGGGAAAAACCGAGGACGTCGTCAGCTTCTTCGAAGAGCTCCATGGCGGTTGGGAAGGCCTGGGAGAGCTCCCGGCCCATGCCCACGACCTGGGACCCTTGTCCAGGGAAAAGAAGAGCTACAGACATGATTGGCGGTCGCGCGTATCAGAGTCGAATGGTCATTCCGGACCAGGTGAACCCGGCGCCGAAGGCTGCCGTTAGGATCACGGTCCCGGGCCCTACCAGGCCGGTTTCCTTGGCCTCATCCAACGCCACGGGAATGGCAGCGGAGCTGGTATTTCCAAACCGGTCCACATTCAGGTAGACCTTCTCCATGGGGATCCCAGCGTACTTCGCCGTCGCCTTGATGATGCGGATATTCGCCTGATGCGGAATGAGGAGATCGATGTCCTCCCCGGTCAACCCCGCTTTTCGCAGCGCAGTGTCCGCCGCGTCGGCCATCGACCGAACCGCATTCTTGAAGACCTCCCGCCCTGACATCTTGATCAGGTGGTCTCTGTCGGCCAGGACCTCCGTCGACATTGGAATGGAGGCTCCCCCCGCAGGACGATAGAGGAGGTCGGCCAGACCCCCGTCGGACTTATGGTGGCAGGAGAGAATACCTCGGTCACCTGTGGCCCTTTTGAGAAC
>JBDHGR010000335.1:0-5383 GCA_039589815.1 Gemmatimonadota bacterium
CAGAACGCTCTTCCCCATCTCAAGGAAATCCGACGGTCTGTGGAGGACGCTACGTTCACCCTCCGCAGTTGGCGGCGACCGCGGAAGAAACCGGTGGACCCCGGGGCCTGGCGGGGTACCGGGAAACAGAAACCGAAGCTCTTGTCGGTGACGGTCAGTATCGTCGTTGCCGACTCTTCCGGCCGGGACCCCTCTCCGGAGTTGGTGCTCAAGAAAGCCGATCAAGCCCTCTACCGGGCCAAGGAGGCAGGGAGGAACCAGGTGGCAAAGTAGGAGGCCGCTACTTCAAGTTCTGGCTCGTCGTCTTGGCACCTGCTGGTTGGATTCCCCTGCCCTGATCAGGGCCCAGCGGAAAGCCGGGGGACCCATGATCTGGTTTACGGCGATGGTTGCGATGATCACTGTGGCGACCTGATCACCCCAAACTGGGAAGTCCTCCCTCACCAGGTTGGCGATGCCCAGGGTGACACCAGCCTGAGCCAGGAACCCCATCCATGCGTACTGCCTTATGACGGGAGGATCGCCCATCATCCTCGCGGCCATGTAGGTGCTCGCCCAAGCGGCGAATAGCCGGGTAATGATGATGGCCGAAGCGATCACCCACGTGGTTTCCAGGACACGGATGTCCAGGCCGGCTCCGGCCAGGGCGAAGAAGAGCGCATAGACCGGGAGTGAGTTGGCTTCCAGGGCGTGGATGAGGCGGCGTCCATGACGGGAGAAGTTCTGGACATAAAAACCCGCGGCCATGGCGATGAGGATGTACTCCAGGTGCAGTCGCTCCCCGAGAAACACCGCCATGAACGCCACGCCCAGGACAAATAGGATTCGGTAAGCCCGGATCCGACCGAGATAGATGGTCACCAACCATCCCATGAAAAGTCCCACCACCAGAGATCCCAGGATTTCTAGGAGGATCTCCCCGACTGCCTGAAGGCTGAACCCCCCGGCGGGGTCGACCATGACGGTGGCCAGGGGAATGAGAAGGGCGATGAGGATGAGGATGACCACGTCCTTTAGGACCGTAATGCCCAGGACGGTATCGGTGAGGACGCCCCGTGCTTTTTCTTCGGTGATAACCGCGATGGTGGTGGCGGGGGATTTGGCGACGGATACGAGACCGAAAATGAGTGCGATGGCCAGTGCGACACGGACCGACTCACCCCGGAGGAGGTCGATGTAGTCCCGAGCGAGAAAAACAGCGGCAGCCACCAGGATGAACATGATCCCGATTTGGGAGGCGGCAATGGCGGCGATACTCCGTATCCGCTCCCGGAGCGACTCGATGCGAAGCTCGCCTCCGGCCGAGAGGGCAATGAGGGCCAAGGCGACTCCATTCACGAACCTGAACTCCTCCACCATCTCCATGGGGAGGATTCCCAGGACATAAGGACCCACCAGGATCCCGATCACCAGGTACCCGGTGATCTGGGGTAGGGAGATGACCTTGGCAGCCCGCCCAGCGAGGTAGGAGGAGAGGAGAAGGAACCCAAGGAAAAGCGTTGCGGATCCGGACTTGGTACGCGGGTCCCCTATATAACCCAAGGCGTCGGTGACACTTATCAGGACGAATGTGACACCTACGAAGGCAATGAGTGTGAAAAATCTGGCCATGTCGCCCAGGGGAGAAGAGGTCCGTTCAGACACAGAGTAATGCCGTTGGGGGCAACTCTGAAACGGAGGGGCAGAAAAAACCTGCCCGGACCCGGTGCACTTATGAAGAAGAAAGGCAGGAGCGGGGACCCTCCCGAATGGAGGGACCCCGCCGAATCATCGGGGTAGGGTTTGCGGCTGGCGTACCGCGGGTGCCAACCTGGGGATTAAGGAACCAGGTCTGGATCGGCTGGATGACCTGACTCCCGAGGATCTATGTTTTCTCTCTAATGGTTTCCCTACTCGGGCCACCTACTTACTCCCCGACCGTTACCAACGAGTTGTCGGGGTTGAGAGCAGGATCCCGGTGAAGGTGGAAATAACAGCTCCGGCCCACAGTCTGGCGGAGAAGGCAACGATCCCGGAAATGGATTCCGCAACGGAGGCAGATGCCCTCCCGCGTGCGCCCGTCACTCACCATTCGCGTGGATAGCTGGTCCAAGAACTCTGCGGTGTTGGCGAGTTTGTCCTGTGGAAGGGCTCCGAAGACCTCCTGAAGGACCTGGGCCGTTGCGGCTTCGTACTGTGCCAGAAGGGTGCGCCCCTCGGTGGTCAGCGATAGCTCCACCGCTCTCCTGTCGGAAGCAGCTTCGGCTCGGCGAACCAGCCCACGACGGACCAATCGATCGACGGCTTTGCTGGCTGCCGCATTGCTCACGGCCAGGAAATCGGCCACGTCCCCGATCCGGCGGGCGTTGGTTCTGGCTACCAACTTCAATACCCGAAGTTGGGATGGCGTCACCCTGTCTTTGGTGGTCTCCTTCAACTCCTCTTCCATCCACTCGTCGATGGTAGTGGAGAGAATCCGGACGCTGCCCAAGAAATCGTTGATGGTTCCCACTATGGTTCCCCTTGCCGCTGAGGTTATTCTCCTCGGAGTGGTGCGCGCTCCACATTAACGGAAACAAATATTATCACCGTTAATTAAGTCGGCAATACCCAAATTCAACAAATGTGTTTCGCAAGCTCCGTGCCCACTCGGTCGGGGGGTTGTGGTTGGGGCCCCAATGGACTAGATGGGCATGGTTTGCCGTGAGATTGGCCCGTGAATTAATTAGGGAGCCGGGCTGGCGGGATCCAAAACCGTGGCGCGTGAGACAAATCTGCCGAAGGTTTGTCCCGGCCTGGGACATACGACGACAGCGTCCGGCGAGGTGCCGGCCGGTCAGAGAGAGTTGAGGGGCACGATGAACCCTATAGGGGAGCCGAAGATTCTGGTGATCAACCCCGGATCGACCTCGACGAGAGTGGCTCTGTTTGTGGGGGCCGCGGCTCATCGGTCCTCCTCACTTCCTGCACCCACTCCCGAGGGCCGGGCCGGGCTCTGGGAGGAATTCCCGGCCCGCCTCGAGGGTATCCGGGGTTGGCTCGAAGAGGAGGGGGTCGAGAAGAGGCAACTCTCTGCTGTGGTGGGAAGGGGTGGTATCCTTCGTCCCGTGGAGGGCGGGACGTATTGGGTCACCGAGGCTATGCTGGCAGACGCCCGATGCAACCGCCGAGGGGCACACGCCTCCAATCTCGGGAGTGCTCTGGCTCTGGCCATGGCCGATGAGGCGACCCGGTCGAGGGAAGAGCCAGTCCCGGCGTTCGTGGTGGACCCGGTTTCCACCGACGAATTCGGGGAATTGGCGCGGTTCTCCGGCTTAAAGGAGATACCGAGGATCAGCCTCAGCCATGCCCTCAGCATCCATGCCCTGGCGCAGGAAGTGTGCAAACGGGAGGGCCGCGGCGTGCAAGGCTCCCGCTTCGTTGTTGCCCATCTGGGCGGGGGAATTTCAGTCTGTCCGGTTTCGAACGGACGGATCATAGACGCAAACAACGCCAACAGTGGAGGTCCGTTCTCACCCACCAGAGCCGGGAGCCTTCCCACCCAGGGGCTCATTGGCCTGTGCCTGTCCGGGGAATACACTGCCCGCGAGCTGAGGGAAATGACGGTGAAACGTGGCGGGTTGATGAGTTACCTGGGGACCGACGATGCCGAAGAGGTGGAGGCTCGGATCGAGGGTGGAGACGAGGGTGCGCGGATGGTCTATCAGGCCATGGCCTACCAGATTGCCAAAGAAATCGGAGCCATGGCCACTGTGCTAGCGGGCGTTGTGGATAAAATCCTCCTCACCGGGGGCATGGCATCCAGCGAAATCCTGGTCGGCTGGATCAGGGAGAAGGTTTCCTTCATTGCTCCTGTGGAAATCTGGCCCGAGGTAGAGGAAATGAAAGCCCTCGCCCTGGGGGCCCTCGGGGTCCTGACAGGTGAGATTCAAGCGAAGGAGTATTGAAACCGGATGGAACAACCCCCTGTCACTCTCCCTGGCTCGTTGCCGGTGGGCCCTCTCTCCTCTCTAGAGGACCTGAGGAGGAAGGCTCGGTCCCTTCCGACGCGCATCGTGGTGATCGCGGCAGCTCAGGACGACGTGGCTCTTGAAGCCGCAGCGGTGGCTGAAGAGGAGGGACTGGCCCGATGCGTGTTGGTGGGGGACCAGCACCGGATCGAAGCCCTGCTCTGGGATCTCGGGAGGGATCCGGGCGGTTTCCAGATCGTGAATCGTCAGGAGATCTACGAAGCCGTCGGGACGGCGGTGCGACTGGTCCGGGAAGGTCAGGGTCACATCCTCATGAAGGGGAAAGTCACCTCCGCCGATCTTCTTGCGGAAGTCCTCCACCGGGAACGGGGACTCCGAACCGGTAGGCTCCTTTCGGACGTCCTCCTCTTCGACTCCCCCTTGCCCGGAGATCCGCGGTTGATCGGTATAACGGACGGGGGAATCAACCTGGCGCCGGACCTCGAGACCAAGGCCCAGATCCTCTCCAATGCACTATATGTGTACGGGGCCCTCGGTTATGAAAAGCCGAAGGTCGCGGTTCTTTCCGCGATCGAAACGGTGAACCCCGCCTTGCCATCAACGATTGATGCGGCGGAGCTAGTCCGTCGGGGTCAGGGGGGTGCCTTCGGAGCCTGTGAGATGGCTGGGCCCCTAGCCATGGATTTGGCGGTGTCGCCGGAATCGGCTAAACGGAAAGGCATCGATACCCCCGTGGCCGGGAAGGCAGACATTCTTCTCTTCCCCGGCATCGAAGCGGCGAACATTGCGGCAAAGACGATCCATTACATGGCCGGGGTGGAGGTAGGGCATGTCGTTGTGGGCGCCGCCGCCCCGGTGCTCATCCCATCCCGGTCGGAAAGTGTCCGGGCGAAAATCAACGCCGTAGCCCTGGGGAGGTTGATGGTCGGCTGAAACGCCCAGCCCTGACGGACCAGGCCCGGTGGACCCTACCCCTCCAACGTCGAGGTGTCTCCTTCCGGCAACCCCATGGCCCGTGCTTTCAGGAGCCTCCGCATGATCTTCCCGGACCGAGTCTTGGGCAGGCTTTCCACGAACTCGATCTCAGCCGGCTTCGCGATCGGCCCCACCTCGTGCCCCACGTGTGCCTTCAACTCGGTGACCAGCTCCGGACTCCCCTGTAGCCCGGCTCGAAGGATCACGTGGGCGTGAATGACATTTCCTTTTACGTCGTCTGGAATGGCAATGGCGGCCGCCTCGGCCACCGCCTCGTGGCTCACCAGGCCTGACTCGATCTCGGCCGTCCCAAGGCGATAACCCGAGACCTTGATGACGTCGTCCACCCGGCCGATGATCCAGAAGTAACCGTCCTCGTCGACCTTGGCCGAGTCTCCAGTCAGGTACTTTCCTTCGTACGCGGACCAGTACTGTTCGATGTACCGGTCGGGATCTTT
>JBDHGR010000336.1:0-5857 GCA_039589815.1 Gemmatimonadota bacterium
GTGCGGTTCGAACCGTGGAGGATCTCAAACGGTCTGGGCGTGGAGGGGGGACCTTGGCGATCCAGGACGTCATCGGTGTCCTGAAGCTGTATGAATCTGCCCTGAACCGCAGGGAGGCCGAGCCATTGGATCAACTGAACCGGGAAGCAGCCCTTCAACGGGTGGGGGGAGCTCAATGAAGCGGCTACTTCCCCCCGCTGTCCGCGGGCCGGCCCTGCTGGCGATCCTAGGCGCGGTTCTGTTCATCTCGGTCGTATACAGTGCGTCGGTTCGGCGGGCCTTTCTGACGAGCGACCTTCAGTTCATCCCCGTCGAGGACGAGTTCATACTTGTCACTGGGGACATCGAGAGCCTCTGGGAAGGGGTCGACCATCACTTTGGGGCGGTCTTCCTGGACGAGACCAGAGAGGCCGGAGCCCTCACCGAATGGTTCAGGGAGGTTCGCGATAGCTATAAGGAAGGGGAAGAGGTACAGGTCTCGAGCCTCGACGATCTGGCTCGGCATGGATTCGACACCGGGTCTGGCCTGCTGATGAGCGCGAATCACCTCGGTGCTGGGCCTGAAGAACTCAGCTACCAGGTTGCCTTCCCTGTGCCTGAAGGGGGTTCGGTAACGGAGTTGTCGGTGGCGCGCTTTGGACGCCTTTCCCCGACCACCTCCAAAGGAGCCTCGGGTACCGGGAACGCAACCTGGCCCACCACTCGGCGGACGACGGCCTGTATCGGGTCGTTCGGGAGACCGTACGGGGGAGCCTCGGTTCCGGCCCCACGGTCTTCGGATTATGGAGGCCGTTGGCTCAGCCTGGTATCGAACAAATGACCGGAGTGTTTTCCCTTCATCCCGATGCCGTGCGGTTGGGTGTGGAGCTGAAGGTGGACGCCGGAGTTCTCCGGGTCCTGGACGACTTCCTGGCTCCGGTGAGAATGAGCGACGACTGGCACCGGTTCCTCCCCGCGCTGACGGCGGCCGCCGTTGCGATTGAAGACGAGGCCCTCCCAGACCATCTCCGGTTCATGGGGCGGTTCGAAACGATCCGCACATTTATGGACGATCGCTATGGCGGGGTCCTCTCCGCCCTGGAAGATGTCCCGGGACTTCACAGGGTGGTTTTGGCCGTAACGGGGTACCGGGACGGCCTGCCCGAGCTGCTCATGGGTGTGTGGGCCGATCCCGACTCATTGAGGGGGCTGGTGACAGACCTTCAGCTCCGTCAGCGGGAGAAACGCGACCGGGCGGTGCTGGAGGGAGCTCTGGAAGCCCTGCTGAGCCAGGGGGAGATCGCTCTGAGTGAGTTGGCTGCCTCAAGGGAGGTCCCTTTGGATTTCCTGGAACGCGACAGCCTCCTGGTCCCTGAAGCATGGAGCACATTCCAACGCTACCGGGTTGCCGCGGTACCCGGATCTTCAGGATCGGCTTTGCTTGACGAGGGCGAGGTTCTTACGGAGGAGGACATCGATTCACCAACCTACGCCAGCACGCATGGATCACAGACCATCCGGCTCGTCCTCCCTCCCGTCACGGAAAACGACATAAGGTATGTCCCCGGACTGGAAGAAGTGGACGGCGACGTCCTCAGGGGGGACCGCTATCGGCTTGCGACGGTGGTTCTGGACAGCGTGCTCTGGGTGGCAACGGATGTCGTGGACACGAGGGAACAGATCGATCGGGCCGAGGCCGGCTTGAACAGTGGGCTCCCTGACCTCTCTGAAAACGGGGCTTTTCAAGCAGCGAAAGCCACATGGTCCAGACAGGACAGAATTCAGGGGTTCCTCGACATCGATCGTATCACGACCCTGGGGCTCCTCAGTCCGGAGAGCGATGTAGAAGAGATGGCGAAGGATCTACTACTGGATCTCAGGAACCACCCATCCGTCTCTCTCAGCGTTCGCTCCGAAGAAAGATCAGAGCGGGTTTTCGTGGACATCGTTGCCCTGCTTGGACGGGGGCTCCGAGATCGATGAACGCATCCGGGGATTCCGCCAGGGAATTGATCCGCCTGACCGGCGTGAAAAAGAGCTACGGCCGGCAGCTCATCCTGGACATTCCAGAATTCGTCGTCCGTCAGGGCGACCGTATCGCCGTGGTGGGTTCGAACGGATCGGGAAAATCCACCTTGCTACGAATCCTCGGCGGAATCGCTCCCATCCAGGAGGGAGCGATCCGGTGGGACGACGGCCTTCAGGAGGAAGCCCTGGGCTACGTTCCCCAGGGTGGCGGCCTCTATGGGGAGCTTTCGGTGCGGGAAAACTTCGAGTTGCGACGTCGCTTGTACGGACTTCCTCCGGGGGAGCAGGCCCCCACACCTTTTATGGCGGGCCTCGGGCTGGCCCCCCTCATGGACAAACCCTATTCCGAGCTTTCTGGAGGATTCCAGCGGGTGGCTGTTCTGGCATCCGCCTTGGCCGTGAACCCTACCTGGCTCTTTTTGGATGAGCCGTTCGCGGGTGTTGATGAAGCCAAGGCCGAAGCGGTTTCAAAGGCTGTAAAAAGACTGACCGATCAACTCCGAATCCTGGTGATCACTGCACAGCTCCCGGACTCCGTGCCAGGAGCGGACCGAGTGGTTGAGGTCGTGGACGGCCGGCTCCAGGAAAGGGTTGGAGGTGGGATGTGATCAGTCGTCTCCGTGCCTGGATGAAGGGTACGCTGAGGGTCTTTAGGCAAGACCTCATCCAGCTCCTGGAAGGGTTCTACGGCCTCATTTTGGTGTTCCTTCTTCCGACTCTTCTCTTGGGAGTTGTGGGACAGTTGAGCGTGCAGGCTCCGCCCTACCAAATTCGGGTTTCTGGCACCCCTGCCGGAGAGGAGCGGGTGGTCTACGACAAGTTCGTTGCCCTCCTGGGAGACATCTCCACGGTGGAATTTCATGCCCGGGACCAGCTTGCCCTCGATCCTCTGAATGAACTGAGGGAAGATGAACTCGATCTTCTGATCAACCTGGAGGGGAAAGGATCGAGGGGGTGGGTGTTGTATACCGCGGCGGATTCCCGCCCGAAACTGGCGTCCGTGCGACAGTTGGCCACAGGCCTGGAGAGGGCCCTGAGGGTGATCCAGACGTGGGCGGATTCCCTTGATCCGAACAGGGCGGAAAACCTTGGCCAAGAAACGATCCAATGGGGTACGGAACTAGGGGCGTTGGGCAGCTTCACACCCCGCCAGCTACTTGCCTATCACCCGGCTGCAATGGACCGTACCATCGACCTGGCGGCCGGGACTCTGATTCTCATCATCTGCTTCCTCCCATTCGTCTTGGCCGCCCCCAGCTTCATTCGGGAGCGTGAAGCCCACACCCTCGAGGTACTGTTGGCGGCCCCGGGCATTGGCGGACGATCGGTTCTTACGGGCAAGGGGCTCTATGTGGTAGCCGTCACTATGACCGAACTCCTGCTACTGATGGTGGTAATCCAGTCGGTCTACGGGATCCAGATCAAACCCGGATTCCTGGGAATCATCGGACTCATCGTTCCCGCCATCCTGGCCACCACTCTCTTGGGGTTGGCCGTTTCGATGCTTTTACGGACTCAAGCCCAGGTAGGCATGGCATCGGCCCTCTACTTCCTTGCGATCACCCTCCTCACGGGGTTCTTACTACCGCTGGATGCGAGCTCTGGGCTGATTCGGGGGCTGTCTCAAATCTTTCCCCTGACTCCCGTATTGCCGGTCTTCAAAGCCTGGACCTTCGGGGCGGATCCGGGGAGTGCCTACGGATCGGCTCTGGGCCTACTCCTGGCACAATGTGTGGTATACGGCGTGGTTACCCTGGGAGCGTTGCGGCACGCAATGAGTCGGATTTGAACCTCCGCCAAACCAAACTCGCAAGATTCCAAGGGATCTCAGGGGTTTTCCAGGATCCACACCTTTGGCCCCCTCCGTCGGGATTCGGCGCTCTTTCAGGTAGAGTGCCTTCGTAGGCGGTCTGTCAGAAGCAGGTCGTCGTAGTAGCTTACGAGGGCGAAGCTTCTCTTCCTTCCCGTTGGAAAGAGGGCTCCCGATGACAAAGGTCCTTAAACAGCTTCTCCTCCCGGTTGGGTTCTTCCTTCTCCTCACGGCGGAGGAGTGCGATAACCCCGACATCATCGAGGAAGAGGTCACAGTTCTTCCAGATGGGACGGTCGAAACCCGGTTTCAGCACAGGGCTCTCCAGGCCAGCCGGATCCTGGATTCCGACCCGCCTCCTTCCTTGGAGGCCGGTTGGGATTCGGTTCACGTGGGGTTGGTGAGGGAGGACAACGACGACCTGTTCTTCCTCAGAGCTTGGACCCGATACCCCCCTGGGACCGACTTGCCGGTCTCGAACGCTTCCCCCAGGGACTCACTAGGGGAATGGTATGTGCGGTTCCCGTCCCAGCTCGAAACAGAGGAAGTGGGAGACACGGTGTTCTTCCACTATCGGCGGACCTATCCGGCATTGCCTTGGAGTCCGACGGGATTGATGGAAACCTTCGGAGAGAGAGCTGAAAGGGCAGAGGAAGCATTGGAGGCGCTGGAGGAATCTGGGGGGAGCGTGTTCGAGGAGAAGTGGGAAGCATCCGGGCTGTTGGACCAGGCTGAGGAGGAAGGAGACAGCGTCACCCTTCGTCAATATCAGCGAGAATTCAAGGAGGTGCTTTTTCGAGGGGCGCCATCCCCAATCGAGAGCTATCAGGATGCCGTTTCAACCTGGATGAGGTACTCTCTGTTTGGTGACCTGGCCTTTGCGATACCAGCAGGGGAGATTTTCTGTCGGGGTTCCCACGCGGATGCCGTGGGGAAGGCGTCGGAGCTGGTGACTGGCGTTGTGGGGGACTTCGAATTATCGGTGGACCAAACGCTCTTGGCGGTTCTCGAGGAGGCGGACATCGAGCCGGACCCGACAGTGTTCCCGAGCCTACCCGTCGGTGAGTTCGATTTCTGGGGCGACCCCCGGCTCGAAGTGATGACCGACCGAACGTTGGATGCGGTGCGGGATGCCTTCAGAAAAGAATGTGGGCTCTCGGGAAAGGACCTCATCGAGTTCGATCGGAGATTCGCCTGGCTCACCGATCGGTATGGCATCTCAGACGGGGAGGTCCGTAGTCAGGCTTTCGGGTTCTACCTTCTTTTACCTGGGGAAGTGGTGGAGACCAATGCGGATACGATCGTCGATGGTCGCGCCGAATGGGGGTTCGCCGTGGAAGACCTCTTCGAAGGGGAGGTGACTCTGAGAGCCACCTCCCGTCTGGTAAAAAAGGAACTCTAACCTCTCAGCACCCCCGGGGATTATCTTCAGGCATGCGCGTAACCTTCAGTCTCGCCATATCCGTCGCCCTGGCTGCATGCGTGACAAGCCTAGAGGTCGTTATGATGGGTCCGCCGGGTCGGGTATATGAACCGGTGCACCCGGCGGATGTGTGGGTGTTCTCGGGTGAGGATCGTGTACTTGTAAAGCACCATCCCATTGCACAGATCGTCGTGACCCAGCGGACGTGGGATGAAGACTACCCACCTGATGAGGACATGCTGTACGA
This sequence comes from Gemmatimonadota bacterium, assembly GCA_039589815.1. Taxonomy (GTDB): domain Bacteria; phylum Gemmatimonadota; class Gemmatimonadetes; order Longimicrobiales; family Gaopeijiaceae; genus JABDNZ01. The sequence continues at coordinate 5,488 of JBDHGR010000336.1, forward strand.
CCTCAAAAGGGAGGCTGGGAAGGTCGGGGCCCACGCCGTCATTCTGGGAGGTCTGGAGAGGACGTCGAACCTCGGGCCTGTAGAGGTGCCGGTCGGGAAGATGAGTGCGACGGCCGTTCGGTTCCTCGAACCGGACCTCCCGAAGGTAGAGGCCGCGGCCCGGACTCCATGGGACCTAGGGCCCATCGCGGTAGCGCCCCTGGCCATTCCGGGGGACATCCCGGCTCCTGATTCTATCGTGCACGGCTTCATCCGAGACATCTACGCTGAGCTCGAGACCGCAGGATTCCAACTCGTTCCCTTCGAGACCTGCGAGGGCCATTGGGCCGAATGGAATCAGGTGGCTGTTGGCGCCCCCGAGGCAACGGCT
>JBDHGR010000337.1:0-5359 GCA_039589815.1 Gemmatimonadota bacterium
AGATCGTGAAGATGGCTCCGCCCGGGGAACGGCCAGAGGACTGAGTGCCCGTCTGCCAGAGTGCGCATCCGGCCAACATCCGTCCCAATACCCCCATCGAACCTGCCTGTCCGGCTGGATTCGACCACGCATTGCCAAGGCGTTGATCCGGAAGGGACTCGTGGGTTCGAGACGAGGGACCGACGAGGTCGGTCATACGTTTCCGCGGAAACGTCAACTTCGCTAATCTGACCCGTGGGGCCGATATCGCGGCGTTTCCGCGGAAACGCCCTTAAGCTTACCCCCGAGACGACCGAGGATCCCGAGCCGGAGGCCGCAGAGCGGCCGGAGACGATGGGAGTGCAGAGCGCGGCAGGGTCGTCCCAACACTCGACGGTTGGGTGTCTTCGCGGGAATCCTATTGATGAAGGGAAGCAATCAGTGCTCCGAGGAGAACGGCCGCTTCCCAAAGGATCAGCAGCACGGCTCCGACCAGAAAGGCCAGCGCCAGCGGCTTAAGGAAGTTCACCAAGTTCGCCAGAGGAACATAAGCGGGATCCAGGATCACCAGGCAGAGGAAACAGGGAAGTCGGCTGTTCATGGCGTGCCTCCATGGCTTCCGGTGAAACCGAGCTCCGGAGCCAGCATACCAGGTCCCCTCACCCCTTGCCCCAAGCCGACGTGAAGTTTTTGTGAAGATTCCATGGATTCAGTCCTGGAACCGGGAACCATGTCGCTTCGTACACGGGCTCTCGCCCTCTTCACTCTGCTGGTTGTGATTCTGCTGGTGGGAGTAGGTTCTCTTCCTGACTCCGTTCCATGAGAGCCTCTGAGTCTCTTGTGGCAACCCAGCTTCGCCTCCACACAATCTCCACATACTCGTCGCCGGATCTCCAAGCGGGGTATCCGGATCCCGCGTATCTTCAGAACGGAGGGAGGGGTCCCTTCACCCTCTCACTCTATCTGTCGCAGGAGGCCGCGAGAGACTGGAATGGCGACTTTTGGAGACGTACGCCGGCGAATCATCCTTCTTTTTGTTCTCGGGATCGGTTTGCCCGCGAGCCTCCTCGGGTTCCTGGCCATGCGGGGAGTACGGAACGACCGGGCCCTTCTGGAGCAAGGGCGACAGGAAGATCTCAGACAGATCGCGTCCAAAGCCGGGGTCATTCACGACTCTGGTCTGGTTTCTGTCGCTCGTACTCTCGATTCGGTCCTGGCCGTTGTGGAATCCGAGGGCGCATCGCTCGAGGAATCCCTGAATGCTCTCGCCTCTGAACAATCGCTCATCGAGGCGGTGTTTCGACTCTCCTCCGATGGGACCGTAGAGGACTTACTGGCGCCGGATTTGGTCTACCACGCTTTCGGAGGACTCCCTCCAGGTGGCTATTCGCCCCCGGTCGGGGCCGAATCGATCCGGTTGGATGTCGCCCGGCGGTTGGAGGGCCCGGACGGGGATTCCCGTGGGGCCCTGGTTGCCTATCAGCAACTTGCTTCGGGCCAATCCGATCCACGGATTCGAGCCGAGGCAGTGGTAGGCATCGCTCGCATCCGGAGAGAAGAAGGGGACTTCGACGCGGCGGCCGAGGGGTATCGGCGACTGGGATCGGAGTTCGGTCACGTTCCCACGGCGGGTGGAATCCCCTTCAGTCTCGCGGCTCTCCTGGCACTGGGCGGTACCCAGATCCTGGCCGGTGACACTGTGGGTGGCGTTGCCACCCTCGTCGATCTCTATGGCCGGGTGGTCAGAACGGAACGAGGACTCTCCAGGGCCCAATTCGGTTTCATGGCCACCAACCTTCGAGAGCCCTTGGATAAGGTCTTGTCTGCTGCCGTAGGGGGCGAGCTGGCAGCTCTCGCCGACTCGGTTCGGGTCCTGGTTAGTGAAGAGGAGTTAGCCAGGGATCGGACGGAGCGTTTGCTGGCTTTCCAGGCTTCGGCAGGGGTGGAGTTGGTTTCCCGTGGAATCCCCGGGCCGGATTCCGCGGATGGAGGATACCGTCGTGCCTCTCTCGACCTGGGGGGGTACTCGTTCTATCTGCTGCTCGGCGAAGCGCGGCTTCAGGGGCCCGACGAGGAGACGGACAGATGGGGGATTCTCCTCGATCCCGATACCCTGATATCTCGGATCGTCACTACTCTCCAGGCTGAAGCCGGATCGGAAGGAATTGAGTGGTCCCTCCGGGGACCCAGGGGCGAGGTTTTGGCGACATCCCCGGAAGGTCCCCCGTCACCCGGCTCCGGGGGAGCCGACAACGCGGCGGTGAGCGCAGGCCTGTCCGGAGGCGTGCCCCCGCTTACTATCGACCTCTTTCAACCGGAGGAGGGCTTGGTTCGGACTCTCTTGACCTCCCGCAGAGGGGTTTTCTTCTATGGGTTCCTGCTCCTGGCTGGAATCCTGGTCTTTGGGCTCACTCTGACGGTGGTGACCGTTTCTCACCAGCTTGCCCTGGCCCGGTTGCAGTCCGACTTCGTCTCTACGGTTTCCCACGAGTTCAAGAGTCCGCTCACGGCTGTCCGCCAGATTGCGGAGACTCTCCAGTCGGGAAGAGCCCAGTCAGAGGAAAAACGCCAGAAGTATTACGACATTCTCCTTGAGCAGAGCGAGAGGTTGTCTGTTCTCATCGACCGTGTATTGGACTTCGCCCGAATGGACAGCGGGCAACACACTTTTTCTGTTCATCCGATGGATATCGGGGAGTTCCTCGAGGGGATGGTGTCCCAAGCCCAGGAGCGTTTTGGTCACGAAGGCTTTGAAGTGCGGAGCGAGATCCAGCCCGGTCTCCCGACCGTCCCCCTCAATGCCGATGCCCTCCGTCAAGCGGTCGATAATCTCATCGATAATGCCGTGAAGTATTCGGGGGACTCGAGGGAGGTTGTGGTCCGGGGCTTTTTGGAGGACGGGCATGTGGGCATTGCGGTGCAGGACTTCGGGATCGGACTGGACCCAAAAGAACAGAAGCGCGTTTTCGAGAGATTCTACAGAGGGGGAGATGCGTTGACGCGATCGGTAAAGGGCACAGGCCTCGGCCTCACCCTCGTGCAGCAGATCGTGGAGGGACATGGGGCTCGGTTGAGTCTGGAAAGTCAACCGGGGCAGGGGAGCACCTTCTCCATCAGACTCCCATTGGAGGAGGTGAAAGAATGAGCAAAGAGAGAATTCTCGTGGTTGAAGACGAGGACGCCATTCTGATGCTCCTCGAGGATGACCTCCGCATGGAAGGGTACGAGGTGGAGACCGCACAGGACGGGGAGCGGGCCCTGGCCATGGCCAGAAAGAGTGGGTACGACCTGGTCATCCTGGATGTCATGCTGCCCAAGAAGGACGGATTCGAGGTTTGTAGGGAGCTCCGCGGAGCCGGAGTGAACGTGCCAATTCTCATGCTCACGGCGAAAAGCCAGGAGATCGACAAGGTGTTGGGACTTGAGCTGGGGGCCGACGACTACCTCACCAAGCCGTTCAGCCCCAAAGAGCTCATCGCCCGCATCAGGGCGATCCTCCGACGCCAAAGAGGTCCGTCTCCGAGTCTCGAGAGCTATCGATTCGGGGAGATCGACATCGATTTCAAGAAATTCGAGACGATCCGCGGCGATTCTCCCGTAGACCTCACGGCCCGGGAATATGCGTTACTCAAGTTCCTCATCGAACGCCGGGACCGAGCCCTGACCCGGTTCGAGATTCTGGAGGAGGTGTGGGGGGGAGAAGTCGACGTATTTCCCAGAACGGTGGACAGTCATGTCGCCAACCTTCGGAAGAAGTTGGAGGATGATCCCTCCGATCCTCGGCACATCGTAGGCGTGCGCAGTGTCGGATACCGGTTCGCGGACTGACTCCACAGAACCTCCATGGAAGCTTCACCGCGTCTTGGGGCAACGGGTGTTGAGGCCTGGTATGCTAGCTCCGGAAGGTAGTCTCACCGGAAGCATTGGAGGCACACCATGAATAGTCGACTTCCGTTCTTCATCAGTCTGGTGACGCTGCTCCTATTCGCCGCCCCGGCGGCAGGACAGCAAACGCCTGAAGAGCTCCTTCAATCCGCTCTCTACAAACAGCAGGTCGAGGGCGATCTGGAAGGGGCCGTGGAGATTCTCCAAAACCTGATCGCGGATTTCGCCGGCCATAGGGAGGTCGCGGCCAGCGCCTTGGTCCTCCTCGGTCGCCTTCACGAAACCCTGGGTTCCACGAATGCCGAACGGGCCTACAGGCGTGTTCTGAGCGAGTACCCGGATCAGCGAGCGGCGGTGGATGAGGCTCGAGCGCGCTTGGCGGCCATAAGCCAACCGCCGGCATCCACCCAACCGAACCAGCGAGTGGTCCGAAGACTTTTGTCGGATGAGGACACCGACGTCAATCATTTCTTCGACATGCGACTCTCCCCGGACGGACGCCGGGTCGTCTACACCGACATGGGGTACACCGGGGACGTCTACATCCGTGACCTGGCCTCAGGAGACACGACCAAGGTGGCGGAAGGGTGGGCCTATTCGCCCGTGTGGTCTTCTGATGGGATGAAGATCGCTTATGGCAGCGAGCCACCCGGGGATCCGGAGGGATCCACTCTCAAGATCCTGGACCTTGCCACAGGGGAAGAATCCGTGCCCTCAGCCCTGGAGGATCTCACTCTGGCTCCCCATGCATGGTCGCCGGACGGAAATCTGCTCGCCTGTCAGATAGGGGGAGAAGAGGGGGAGAGATCGACCCTGGGGCTGGTGTCCATGACCACCGGAGAAGTGACCTACCTGGCCACAGGGCATCAGTTCATGTCGGCCGACTTTTCCCCGGATGGGCGATACGTTGCCTTTTCCGATGTCGTCGAGGGCAACACGGACGTCTACCTGATGGACCTGGTCACCAGGGAGCGGCACCGGATCACGGCCAACCAGGAACAGGAAGGCATCCCTCTCTGGGAGCCGGAGGGGGAGGTCCTGGTGTACACCGGTGCCAATGGGAGTTGGGCCGTTCCCATGGACGGAGGGACTCCCACCAGCGTGGCGAGGCTCCTCAGCGCGGAGGCGTACGCATATCCGGCGGGATGGACAGACAGCGGGCAGTTCTTCCATGTCCGGTACAACACGGCCAGGCAGTCTCTGAAGGTCCCCGTGGCTCCGGAGAGGATGGCAGCGGCTGGTCCGCCGGAGCCTTTGCCCATCAATCAACAGAGCATCGGGGAATTCCGCTGGTCACCGGACATGCAAAAGATCGCGATCCAGAAGAGGGGTGACATCGAGGTCTACTCGTTCGAGGACCAGGGCCTTCGGACGTACGAGGTTGGTCCGGACTATCGGGCCCGGACGCTGGAGTGGTCAGGAGACGGGACCCGGGTTCACTTCGCCGATCAGGGTGGGAGGCCAGGGGCAGAAGGGGCGACGGTCGTCGAGTTGG
>JBDHGR010000338.1:0-5351 GCA_039589815.1 Gemmatimonadota bacterium
AGGATGACCAAAGATTCCGGGGTTTGCTCCCGGCTGTCGGCCAGGATCTCGAGGCCGCCGACCTGGCTCATGAAGAGGTCGACCAGGAGGATATCGAACCGCTTCCTCCGAATGCGGTCCAGAGCGTCATCCCCTCTTCCGCAAAGGGTGACCCCGTAACCCTCGGCCTTCAGGAGAGACGCACAACTCTCCCGCAGGGAAAACTCATCGTCCACCACGAGGACTGAGATGGTGGCATTGTTGGGTTTGTCGCCCTGGCTGGGCTTTTCCGTCTCAGTGGTCGGCATTCGGTTTTCCGACGGAACAGGGAATATCGTTGCAGAATTTCTAATCTTCATATGTTTACGGCATACGGCAAGGGTGTTTGTGGTGTCTCGGCAACAGTCTGGTATCGGGGTGAGGAGGTTACGCCGCGAAACGGCTCCCACGGACTCGAGAATCCCGCCACGAAGGCCAGACTGTTCTTCAACGAGAAAGTCGGTAATATTTATGTTTGAGGGTGTTCTCGTGCAGGGGAAGCCGGTTTTTGGAAGCTGGCACCGTCGCTGCTGAAGAGACACCCACTGGCGTTACCGGGTCCGCGGGATGCCGCCCTTTTTCACTCGAGATCCGCTGAATGAGCGAGAAACTACCTACGCCCGTTGATCCGGGGACTCCCCCTGCTCGGGAGGATTCGGGACTGCCCAGTTTTGACACCCCATTCTCTCTTCGCGATCTGGATGATGACGGCGAGGGTTTCCTCAGGCGTCTTCTCCCCGCCCTAAAGCGGTACTGGTGGATTCTCGGATTGGGTGGAGTCATCGGCGGCGCCGCCGCCTTCATGGTGTTCAAGGGCGTTCCGCTCGAGTACCTGGCTGAGGGGTCAATCTGGATCACGACAGAGGACAGACAGGCGGATCTTTCGGGCCCAATCACACAGGGAGGACTCCTGGAACCCGGCTCTTGGGTGGAGCTCCTCACGTCCTATGAGGTCCTTGATCCGGTGGTCCGGGAGGAACGCCTGTACCTGGAGTACGGCAGCGAAGACTCCCTGGCTTTTCGGGACTTCGCCCTCGATTCCCTTTTTAGTCCCGGCGATTACGACCTTCAGATCGGGATGAACGGACGAGACTTCACTCTTCTGACGGCGGACGGGAGGGTGTTGGAGGAGGGTGAGTTGGGTGGACGGGTGGGATCCGGAGCCGGCTTCCTGTGGTCACCTCCGGTCGGTGCCTTCCCTCCCGGGGAGGTCGTGGCCTTCTCGGTCGTGACCCCAAGGGACGCGGCGCGGACGCTTGCTGCCCGCGTCCGGCAGGGCTCCCGGCTGGACGGTCAAGGGAATTTCCTCCGTCTCCAGCTGGAGGGTCGGGATCCGGCGAGGATCGCGAGGGTCCTCAACGCGGTGATGGACCGTCACGTGGCGGTCGCCGCGGACCTGAAACGGGCCAAGATGGACGAGCTCACGGTAATCCTCCAAGAGCAGCTGGAAACGGTGGAATCCAATCTCCGGCAGGCCGAGCAGGATCTGGAGAGCTACCAGGTTCGAACCATCACACTCCCCTCGGAAGAAACATCGCCCATCGTACCCGGTTTGGAGCAGACGACTGGTACGGTCTTCAGTGAATTCTTCGGACTGAGATTGGCCCAAGACGAGCTGCAGAGGTATCGCCAGCGACTTTCAGACGCTCTTGACCAAGCTAGGACCTCAGGCGTCCAGGTGGAGATCTTTGAAATGATCCCTCCTGTCCAGACGTCCACGCCCCTCATGGGTGCCCTGAGGCAGCTGAATGATGACAGGGCGGAGCTGTTCGTCCTCCGGGAGCGGTACACCGATGAGTATGGGCCGGTGGCGGAACTGATACGGAGAGTGCGGACCCTGGAAGAGACGACGATCCCCAGGTTGGGCGCAACTCTCCTGGCAGAGTTGACCGCTCGGGAAGGCGACATGGCCGAGCTCATCGGCTCGCGGGCCTCCGAGCTGTCTCAAATCCCGCCTCGGGCCATCGAGGAAGCCCGCAGGGAGCGGCAGTACCAGATCACCAATGACCTGTATGTCGAACTGAGGCGACGGTACTCGGCTGCCGACCTGGCTGCCGCGAGTAGCATCCCGGACGTAAGGATCTTGGACTGGGCCATTGTCCCTCAGGTGCCATCGGCTGACCGTAGAATCCAGTGGGCGGCGGTGGCCCTCCTCATTCCCCTTGGGATCGGGTTCCTCCTCGTGATGCTGTTGGATCGGTTGGATACCAAGCTCCGGGACCCCGCACAGATCGGTGGGCAATTGGGGTTGGACTGGCTGGCCACGATTCCACGCTACAGAAGAGGATCGGCCGGGCGTGACAACTCCGAAGAAATCAGGGAGGCGTTCCGCGACCTCAGGATGAAGATCGACTACGCCTTCGGGGCCGTCCGGCCCCTGCTGCTTTCCATCACCAGTCCTGCGGAAGGGGAAGGGAAGACGTTCGTCGCAGCAAACCTCTCGAACGCTTTCGCCGACCTCGGGCGAAAAACGATTCTGATCGATGGGGACACTCGGCGCGGCGACCTCCACCACATATTGGACCGGGACCGGAAGCCAGGGCTCACCGACTTCCTCATGAACGGCAAGAGCCACCAGATTGTCCAGAACACCGAGAACCCCAAGCTCCATTTTATAGGTTTCGGGTCCAGGACTACCTCATCTCCGGAACTGTTGACCTCTTCGCAGATGCAATCCCTGTTGGCAGGGTTGAAGAGGCGGTATGAGGTCATAATCCTGGACTCTCCACCAATGAGTGCCGGAAGTGATGCGTACGTCCTCGGAGCCCATGCAGGGAGTGTGCTGACGGTTCTGCGCTCAGGGACCACTAACAAGGGCCTCGCTGCGGCCCAAATGGAGTCCTTCCTTAGACTGCCGGTTCGCCTGCTCGGCGCGGTCTTGAACGACTTCACGCCGCAGCTCGGACAGGGGTATTACAGGTACTACTCCCACTATCTCCCGGGATACGAGGCGTCCGAGGAGGTTGAAGCAAAATCCGAGGTGACCAAAGGCTAGCGGTTCTGCCACAGCGGTAGGAGGATCCCGGGGAAGAAGAGGGAGGCCGCGCCAGACGGCCCGGCCTCCCTTTCCCGATTGGTCTTGCTGCGGACTTCGAGGTTTCCCGGTCCTGCCCCTAGTTTGCTTCCGGCATGTGGATAGAGAGCCGATCATCGCCTGCCTGAGCCTTCCTCAAGGCAGCGGTCGCAGGTCCAAGAAGATCGGTAATATCGATGGGCTCTTGAGGAGAACGCTTCAGCGAATAAACTCCCGCACGGATCGTAGTCTCTTCCACAGCTTCGTCCAACGCATCCAGGATCCTCTCTGCCAAAACGGTGGCCCCGGCATCATTGGTGCTGGGAGCGACGATGAGGAACTCCCGATCCCGGACCCGCCCCACTGCGTCGGAGAGCCTGCAAACCTCCTGAACGGTTTTCACGACCCGCCTGTCGATATCGTTCTCCGAGAGCCTGCCTTGACCCCCGTCTCCGTTCGGGAGGGGTTCGCCGAGAACGATACAGGCCATGGGGCGTTCGTACCGGCGGGATTCGGCCACGATCTCGCGGACCCTGCAACTCAGGCCGTCGAAGTTATACGATCCGGTGAGCTGGTCTACGAGACCCAGGTCCCTGGCCGCGTCAGCTTCTTTCTTTGCCTTCGCCCACGTCTGAACTCGTACGGAAAGCTCTTCAGGGTCGAAAGGGGAGGTAAAGGTGTCCCAAGCCCCGGCCTTCAGCAGGTCCATCTTTTCAGCTTGTGTCAGGGCGCCGCTGGTGATGACGGCGATGGGTGTGGAGGCACCGATTGGGCGGAGCCCCCTGAGTTCGGTAATGACGTCCCCACCACTCATGTCAGGCAGATGCCTGTCGACCAGGATCAGGTCAGGGTTGACCTTCCTCGCAATTTCTAGACCCTGCCGCCCTGTGTAGGCCTTAAAGACCGCGAAGTGGGCAGGGCGGAGTATGCTTTCGATCGACCGAGCCGTCCACTCCTGATCTTCGATCAACAAAACCGTAGGTGATGTCACGCAGTGCTCCGATTCGTTGTCTGTGACCATTCCGAAAGCCTCATCCCCGCAAGAAGCGTGCTCTCCGCGGGATGGCCTCGACACGGGAAAAAGGCCGGTGGTTTGGGCGTTTTCCAGTTTTCGTGTGTATCCAGCCTGCAACAACTCGCAGCGGTGGTTCCCCACCTCCCCCGAACTCGAGGGGAGAGAACACACGGGATGATGGGAAGGGAACAGCCGTTCTGCAAGGATGTAGGACTGCTTTGGTTGGAGGGTCCACTTGGGCGTGGCACTTGCATTGGGACCTTTCCGGTTCGATCCTTTTCTAAGGGGCCGCTACCAAGGCCACCCTCCTTTGGTCCTTAGGGTAACGAGGCGACTCGGAGTGAAACCTGGAATGCGAATGACGAAATCTTGGGCTCTGGGGTTATTCCTGGCTATTCTCTCCATCCCCCCGCCAGCTTCCGCGCAGACCGAGATTGACAGGATGAGTATCGGCAGGTCCCTGCCTTTGGTGAGCCGGGCCGAGCTCGAAGAAAGCCTCGCCTGGCATCAGGCCGTTGTGGATTCCCTGGACGTCAAGGAGAGCGAGCGAGAGAAAGCTCAGGAGGCCGTGGATTACATCCAAACCCGGCTGGAAATGGGCGACTTTCAGCCAGGGGACCAGATTCTCTTCTTCGTCGAGGGGGAGGAGGCATTCCCCGATACGCTGGTAGTCGAAGGCGGCCCCTCGGTGCTGATCCCCAACGTGGGAACCGTTTCTCTATCAGGGATCTTACGGTCGGAGCTTCAGGACCACCTGGCCGAGGAGTTGGGACGGTACATCAGGAATCCCACGGTCCGGGTCAGGCCCACCCTTCGCTTGACCATGGGGGGGCAGATCGGCCAACCTGGGTTCTATACTTTTCCAGCGGATCTGCCGATCGGAGAGGCGATCATGCAGGCTGGCGGACCGAGGGGAGAAGCCCGCATGGGTGCGATCAAGGTCCAGCGGGAGGGTATGCTGCTATTCGGAGGCGGGGAGGTTCAACAGGCCATCGCCCAAGGCCTGACTTTCGACCAACTGGGTCTCAGGCCAGGGGACGAGATCGTTATCCCTGAAAAGCTCTTCACGGTCCGGAGGATCGTCACCTACGGAGTCGGTGCTGTGAGCTTCCTCTTGTTAGGCTTCCGGTTTTACGGAGGGGGGTAGGGCTCCGACCTCAGCCCTCCTCTCCAGCCCTCTCCAGCACCACCACCACGTGGTCCGGATGGCCCTCTTCGTTTCTGATGAGGGCCGTCGTGGTATGGGCCCAGAGCACCTGGCCCTCCCGTGTCAAGAACCTCCTGGCTGCCTCGAACTTGGCCTTT
>JBDHGR010000339.1:0-9878 GCA_039589815.1 Gemmatimonadota bacterium
GGCTTCTTCCCGGTATACACGAGCTGCCGGATCCCGAAGGGTCTGCCGAGGACACAAATATTCGTGTGGACCCCCATCACGATGACATCCTCTATCTCACTGTATTCGAGGAGATTGAAGACTTCCTGGCCGTCATCGCTGACCGCATCCACAGGGGCGATCTCAATGGTCTGGATCTGGCGCGTCCAAGGGTATGGCGGCCCGGCTACACAGCATGGTTCGGGGGAATCACACGAGCATGGACCTGGATCAGTGATGGTCAGTGGCAACTTGGATTCTCGGTCCCAATTCCAGCCGTTCCAGTCGAACCCGACGGGAGTCGTCGCATGGGGAGCCTGCGAAGCTCTGGCTCGCCCGGGAGTGCCCCTGTAAAAATCCATGCAGTCGCTGGGAGCGTGGATGACAAGCGCTCCCTGTTTGCGGACTCCCGCAACCACTTCATTCATTCGGGGTGCCATTTCGGCAACTCGGCTGGCGGCCGACACGCAATGATGGGCGTCCCACATGTCGCAGATGATTACGGCGGTGTTCAAGCGGGCCCTATCTGTCCAAGGAATGGTGGCCGACGAACATCCTGGTACCGGTCCTTTGAAGTGAGGAATGCGAAACAACGGTTCGTCGTTAGGAGGCCCCGTTCTGGTCCAACGGGTCTTCAACCCAGAGGAGACCGGCAGCATAATCGACGGTGAAAACGAAGTCGCGGAGAACGTCCGACCCCACCCCCAGTGAGATCCGACGAGGAAGTCCTCGGCTGGTCCCTGACGTATCGACCACGCGGGCACTCCTGACGCTCCACTCGAGTGGCCCGAGGCTCACATGGCCGATTTGCACGCCGGACTCAACCGAATCGAGGGATAGCTCCCCAACGAGGGAACGATCAACGGTGGTTCGGCTTTTTCCCGTGTCGATCTCGAAAAGGGTTTCGCGGCCTTCGACCTGGCCCATCGCGAGAATCAGGCGCGGGTGCCGAGGAGACCGGACAAGAGGGATGGCAGTAAAACCGGGGACGGTCGGTGGCGTGGAGAGACTATCGGCGGCCAAGAGACCCGACCGGTAGTCGATGGTGAATCTGGTCCCAGGTAAGTGTCCTGGCCCTACCAAACCGGGGAGGACCTCATGGAAGAACTCGAGAACGCGGAGGGAGTCGTACCGGGTATCGAACAGTGTGGCCCGGACCCCATGGGCCGTGCAGCCGGTCGAGACGACCTCACCAGCGGAGTCGAGGAGATCCCATTCGTCGGAGCACGGCAGGGCCAGGTTGTTGAAATGTTCGGAGGCTAGGGTCAGACCGGCCATGTTCCCCGTGTCGAACGGCAGCCAAAGCGTGTCTCCGGCAATGGTCAAACGCACGAAGGGGTAACCGAACTCGCCGATCTCGATCCGGTGTTCGGACGATTGAGAGTATCCGAACTGCCGGAGCCAATCGGGTCCTTCGGGCTCTGGGGCACACGCGGCGATGGCCGCGGATGCGGCTATGATCCAGGTGCCCGGGACTCGCATCTCCACCCGTTCATCAGGAGCCTCCTAACTGCGCCCCGATTCTGTTGACTGGCCCGTCAGGCGCCAGGCCGACTCTGCGAAATGCAGAGTTCCGCCCGGAACCTCAACCATTCGATCACACCCTGTGGATTGTTGGAATCAGGTACCCTCGCTTCCCCCTCCTCGATCCACAAACGCCCGTCGAACGTCTGGACGGCCTTCATCGCCGCTTCGGCTTCGGCAACCTCAGCCTCTGTGTGCGTGCCCGGCCACAGGAGAACGTCAAGCGCCCTTCGCGCGACTTGGTAGTTTCGGTCGTCAGCGACAAACTGGAAGTCACGCGGCGTCATGGAGAGCGCGTTTTCAGCCGAGACCCCGTACGCCGTGTTCACATAGCGGGCGTTCCCGAATCGGAAGGGCGGTGTAACGACCATTGCGTAGTCAGACGCGGTGTCGGCAGTTGGCGTGACGCGGATGGTCCAGCCCGGAGGATTCAGGCGACTCGTCTCGGGATCCAGGCGGAACACGAGGCCGGAGGCGAAACCCGCTTCGAACAAACCTCCCCGTTCAACGCGACCCTCGATCACCGAATACCTGCAGGGGGCCAACTCGAGCGACTCCTGAGCATCCGCGCGACTCCCGTCCGAGCACGCCAATGCACCCGCTGCACATACTACGTGTCTCCAGCTCATCACAACCCAGCTGTTTGGGGCTTTCAGACGGTTTGCGATGGACCTGCGCTCGCTGCGCGATGCTCCATCGTCTCCGGCGACACCGCGGCCCCCGGATCTGCTACCGTGTACGATGCGTGCGGCCACCCGATAACTCAAGGAGGCCCTCCCGCGGACCTTCTACCAGCGGAAGGAATTGCTTCTCAGGAAGCTCGCGCTGGTGGCGCACTGTCCCGACTTGGCCCAAACTCTCCACGTCAAAGTAGAATCAGGCGTCGATCGCACAGGCAACTCCCTTTGTCAGGGAACTCCAGGGAAGGGCGCAAGACGGTGGTATCGAATGTCTGAGGTGGAACTTTACGGTCCGATCAAGCGGTTCCTGGAAGCCCAGGGTTACGCAGTGAAGGGAGAGATCGGGCCATGCGATATCGTCGCGGTCCGAGGGAAAGAAGAGCCAGTCGTGGTCGAGTTAAAAGAGCACCTGAGTCTCGCGCTCATACTTCAAGCTGTCGACCGTCTCTCCGTCTCCGACGCAGTCTACGTGGCCTTCCGCATCGGAAAGGGTCACAGCGCTTCATGGCGTTCCCGGAGGAAGCACGTGACACGCCTCCTGCGACGCCTCGGCCTGGGCCTGCTCACGGTCTCAGCGCGGGAAAATGTCGTGCCGGTTTTGGACCCGGCTCCCTACCGGCCGAGGCCAAACGCCCCGCGGCGCGCGCGCTTGCTAAAGGAGTTTGCTGAGCGGGTCGGGGACCCGGAAGCCGGGGGCTCGGCTTCCCGCCAGCGACTCACCGCATATCGTCAGGACGCTCTCCGGTGTGCACGGGAACTGGCCGAAGCGGGCTTTCTCAAGGTCAGCGTCCTCAGCGAACGCACCGGGGTGTCGCGAGCCGGACCCATACTGCGAGATAATCACTATGGGTGGTTCGAGCGCGTGAAGAGGGGCCACTACGACCTCTCGCCGAAGGGGCGGCGAGATCTGACTCACTGGTCAGACGACCTTGTGGGCCTGACGCCCAAGGCTGACGCCGGTCCGCCGCCCGGTTTCGATGCCTCCGACGTCGGCCCACCATAGCAGGACTCTGAGAGCCCTGAGGGTGTTCCAGCGACTCGGCTGGCCAGGCTTTTCCATTTCAAAGAATGTTCTTCCCGGATGCCGGTTCTGGAGGGGCCACCTTCCATCTTTCCGCCGCTTCCTGAAAAGGAGTCCGATCGGGTCCTCGAGGCGAGGGTCGTGCGGAGCCCCACTGTCCCTGAAATAGTCCAGGGTCCGGAGCACGTCATGATGCCATCTCGGTGGGAAGGAGAATCTGGAGAATTCCGCCTTCACCACCTCCCCCGTACGGTGCGAACGATAGAGAGCATGCCGTAGGAAAAACTCCCGTGCCCTCTCTTCGGCAGCTTCGGCCTCCTGGGCCCGCTCCCCCTTTGCCTCTGAATAGAGTCGGAGTCCTTCCAGGACATTGATGGTGGTATGGAAAGAGCTGTGTGTCGCACCCCGGTACCGAAGGCAGTTCCAACCCCCGTCAGGCATCTGCTCCCGTAGGAGGTAGGAGATCATTTCCTCAACTCTTGGCGAGACAACTCTGAAATAGGTGACCAAGGCAAGGACGAATCCGGTGATGCACGTCTCGGAGCGGTTCAGTCCCACCGAAAGATCCATTCCTCCGTCGTCGGAATCCCCGCGGTCAAACAAAACCCTACAACCCCTGGCGGCCCCAGGATGGCCTCTTTCGAGGCCGAGCCGTCGGAGAAGGATGAGAGAGTAGGTAGTGGAGGTCCATTTGGGAGAGTAGATGCCACCGCCCCAAGTGCCATCATCGGCCTGTTCCTTGAGGATTCGAGCCCCCCAACCTTGGGTCCCCACCCTCTCCCGTTCCGGTCGCCAGGTACTGCGTCCGGCACCGAGGAGGTCTCGCTGCGCCTGCCATCGGATGGAGGGGTCTCCGGAGAGAACCCAGTCGATCACCTTGGGTTGGGAATTCCGGAAATGGCCGGCCACTAAGGACCTCCCCGGGGTCATGAGACAGCTGCCTGGAGGATGCTGAAACTCTCCTCTTCGGAATCGATGCGAGCTCGGCATCCGATGGGGAGGAGAAACTGTGGCGCAGTGTGCCCGAAATCCATGTCCGCTATCACTGGCAGGTCGAACCCAGCGGTACGCTCCATGATGACCTGTCGCAGGGCCTCCTTGTCGGACTCCGAGTAGCCCATCGGTCGCCCGAACAATAGGCCCGCGAGCTTGGACAGGATGCCCATATTCTCGTAATCCATGAGGATGCCATCAACTCGGGCGGGGCTCGGCGCCTCCTCGGACGTCTCCAGGAAGAGGATCGCGCCTTCCAAGTCCGGCCAGTAGGGAGTGCCCCGCAGGTGCTGGAGGGATTCGATGCATCCACCGACGAGGACCCCCTCCCTAGCCCCTGGACGCAGCCAGCTCCACCCCGGTGACTCTTCGAGCCTGCGGGGTCGAGTCAGGTCCAGTTTCTCCCTCCAGTTGAGAATCTCCTCGGTCCACTGCGAGGACGGAGCGATGCGTCCAACCGGCTCGGCCTCTTGGACCGTTCGAGCGAACGATTCTACGGTATAGGCCAACGGTTCCGGGTGCTCGGCGAAGTCCGTGATGAGCGCCGGTCCGTTGAACGTCACTAGACCACATTCATGCCAGATCGCCACGTTCAGGACGGTAATATCCGAGTAGCCCATGAAGATCGTCGGGTTTTCCCGGATCAAGTCGAAATCGATGTGCGGAAGGAGATGGCAGGAATGGTCGCCGCCTATCGCCGCGATGATGGCGGCGACATCAGAACGTTCGAACATCTCATGCAGATCAGCTGCTCTGTTCTCCGCCGTATCGGAGACGTGGCCGTGCTGCTCAAGAGCGTGGCGGGACAGTTCCACTTCGAAGCCCTGTGATTGGAGATAGGCAACGCCGTTGCGAACGCGATGCGGAAAAGCACCTGCGCCGCCCCATGAAGGACTGACAATTCCGATGGTGGCGCCCGGACGTAGTCTCGGCGGTATCATGACTCCTCAAAGGCCCCGTGACCAGCTGCTACCCAATGGATTCTGGTGGCGCTGAGCTCGATGCGCCCAGCTCCGGTAAGTACACGTCAACCCCCGGTTCGCCTCAGTTCATATCGGGATTCAGATCCGTCCTCGACCCAAAGCACCGCTTCCCAGCTCGTCGGGGAAATCTGGAAGGAGTTCGTTGCGCTCTCCCAGGGGGCGAAATGGATCCCCGAGCTATCAATACGTACGGCGGCCCAGGTTCCACCATCGGCTTCGTGATAGATGGCGCCTTGGGACAGG
Organism: Gemmatimonadota bacterium; assembly: GCA_039589815.1. Lineage (GTDB taxonomy): Bacteria > Gemmatimonadota > Gemmatimonadetes > Longimicrobiales > Gaopeijiaceae > JABDNZ01. The sequence goes on from JBDHGR010000339.1 coordinate 5,463, forward strand.
TAGAGGCTTCCTCTTCCACGCTCGTCGGTTTTCGTCGAGTCGGCGTAGTAATGAATGAGGATCGTGGTGTCATTAGAGAATTCGTAGCCTTCGAAGAATGGTCGCAAGCCTCCCGAACCCTCCCAGTCTCCCTCGAGCCACCTTAGCGACTCGAACTCGGCCTTCGAGAACTGGCCCGGAGTCACAGCGGACTCCGAGTCGGCACACCCGACCACCATCGCAGGAATAATGGAAAACAACACTGAGGAGAAAAGTTGGAGAATCAATCGGACACCCATGGGCACCTCGGCGTGGAAAGCGAAGAAGCTTCTCGGACCTAATCTAATGGGCCGCGGTCCTGTTGGGCGGCACCGACGATGACGAACGCAGCCCACCAACCCGTTCTTCCGTGTCGGTATCAGTCGCTCATTTGACTGCCGGTCTTTTTCTGCCAACGGCCGATTCACGAAACGGTGTCAGTCCGACCGGCTGAACCTCAACGTGATCCACACCACCAGGCCGATGGAAAAGATCAGTGCGTTCACCATGAAAAACGAAGCGGCAACCTTCTCGAGATAGGAAGGGTCCATCAAAAAGAGGGTTGCTGGACTCCGGTACGGTCGGCAGGCCTCAGTTTCGAACCTTTGCAGGGAACAGCTCCGGACCTCAGCCGTCCGGCTTCCTGCAGACAAAGACCTCCGTTTTCCCAGGGCCCGGTTCGGAATACTCAAAGGGAACCGGGACAGAACGAAACCCCACTTCAGAGAGGAGACGAAGCCAATCAGCCCGGGAAAACAAGCCCAGGATGTGTCGATCGTGCGCCACCCGGACCCTGCCATTCCCCGAGCGGAAGAGGATGGCGATATCGACCTCATAGGTCGTGTCGGTCCGATCCTGATCCGAGGTCCACTCCAGGTAGCGTAGGCTCCGTTCCTTTCCGTCGTGACCGCCATGGCTCGTCGACGGCCGGAAGTTCTCCCGAAGATAGTCCGGGGCAAAGAGGGCAACTCCTCCCGGCCTGCAATGAACAAATGCTGTCTCGATCGCCTTGTGCAGGTCCGTCTCGGTCGCCATGTAGGAAACAGCGTCGTGAAGAAACACCCCGTCGAACTGCCGCCCGAGCCGAACCGTGCGCATGTCACCCCCATGGTGTTCACACTCGGGGTTCAGATTTTGGCTCACTTGAAGCATGTCCGGAGACAGGTCAACCAAAGTCATCTTGAAGTGTGCTTTGAGGTGCGAGGCGTTGTTGCCTCCCCCGCTGCCCAGCTCCAGAAGCGTGTTCATCCCCGGGCCACCCGCCTCCAGGAAGAGTCGGCAAAAAAAGTCCGCTGCTTCTTCATAGTCGGCTGGAGCGGAGAATAGCGGCCACCAAGAGGCAAGTTGACTATAGAGCATAGACGAAACACCGAAAAAAAAAGACCTGGGGACTCTGATACCCTTTCCGGGTTAAGAGCTCTACCCCGAACGCCTGATACCCTTTCCGGGGTTAGAGCTCTACCCCGAACGCCTGTCGCTGATTCTTATCCGTCCTGCGATCAGTCCACTCCTCCTACCTCTTCGAGCTTCCGGATCTTGGAAACCAGCCGCCGAATCGTGTTCAGGTTTCGTATGGTTGTGGATACCCCCCGGAAGGCAGGCTCCAGCCCTACAGAAAAGAGCGGTGACTCGCTCAACTTTCCTTGAATCAACCAATACACCTCGGCCCCTGAGAACCGGAATTCGTCCATCTCAGAACTGAGGTCCTCAAATGCAGAGCACATCTCGGCGGTAGCCGGGGCATGGAGGAAGATCACATAGGCGGACGGTTCCGAATGGCCTTTCCTCTCAGTCTCGAGCGGTTCGTCAGGCGCAATCTCCGCAAGCTGACCAGGGGTCCGAAGGAAGGTCGGGACGTCGTAACCCAAGCCATCAGCAAGGAAACGTTCGATTTTGATCCTCAAGGATTGAACGTCACTGGAGTCGGCAGAAAAGACCACGTTCCCACTCGCAATGAAGGTAGAGACGTTCGTCAGGCCCGCTTCCTCGAACAACTCCCTGAGGCGGTCCATTTTGACCCGGTGCCCGCCGACGTTGATCCCTCCGAGGAAGGCTATGTACTGCGGCATGGGTTTCTTCCTTTGTCCGGCCGAAGGAACCTAGCGGGTCGGGATGGACCTGCGCTCGCTGGGCGATGTTCAGTTCCCTTTGGCTCTGCTGCCGTGCAGGATAGCTGCGGACGCCCGGAATCTCAAAGCAAACGCCCCCGAATCAAGCACGGACCGCAGCGACCGTTCGTCATCCGGCGACCGGCCCCGGGAAAAGGGGCTCCCCACATCCCCAGAAGAGAAGCTTGTGGATACATAGAGCTAATATGTATAATAGTTCTATGTATGATACGATCACCTCTTGGGGCCGGGGAGCTTGGCCTGTATGAGCATCGGAAAGGACCTCGTCGCCGCCTCGGCCACCCCCCTCGTGTTGTCCATCCTCAGTGAAGGGGAGAGCTACGGCTACGCCATCATCAAGCAGGTGGAGGAGCTCTCCGAGGGTGAGTTGAAGTGGACGGATGGCATGCTGTACCCGGTCCTTCATCGGCTGGAACGGGCTGGCTACGTGGAGGCGACCTGGGGAAAGTCAGAGTCCGGGCGACGTCGGAAATACTACCACCTCACCAAGAGAGGCAAGGTTGAGTTGGCGGACCAACGGCGCCAGTGGGAGGTCGTCACCGCCACCCTCCGTGGCACACCCTTTCACCGGTTGGAGGCGATCCCACAGGGGATCTGAGCACAAACGTAGGAGGCCTGGAGTGTTGAAGGAACGTATCGCCGAGTGGCGAGCCTATGTGAGCCGACGGCAGGCTATTCACGCCGTGGACGTGGACGAGCTCGAAGACCACCTGCGGAACCAGGTCTCCGACCTGCAAGCTTCCGGCCTTGACGAGGAGGAGGCCTTCCTCATCGCCGTGAAGCGCATAGGGGATTTGGATACCCTATCTCGGGAGTACGCCCGAGAGTACTCCGAGCGGCTCTGGAAGCGGCTGGTTGTGAGCCCCGACGAGGGCGGAAGCGAGTGGAACCGGGAGGCCATTGTGGCCGTGGGCCTGGCCGTGGCCGCCGGGGTGGCCATCAAGATCCCCGCGTTCTTCGGCATCGGTTGGGACGGTGATGAGGAAACGCTTTGGTATATCCGCAACATTAGCCTGTTCACCCTCCCATTCCTGGCCGTCTTCCTGGCCTGGAAACGTGCGTTGCCCACGGGTGGGTGGGCGGAATTGGGCGGTGCTTTTGTGGCTGCGGCCCTGGTCATGAACCTCATGCCCTTCGTGCCGGAAGGATACACCCAGCTGCTGGCGATCCTGCACCTCCCCATGGCCCTCTGGCTCGCCGGTGCCCTGGCCTACACCGGAGGGCAATGGCGCGACCCCCGACAGCGCATGAACTACGTCCGCTTCAGCGGCGAATGGTTCATCTACTACGTGCTCATCGCCCTGGGCGGCGGGGTCCTCATGGGAATCACCATGCTTCTCTTCGAGGCCGCCGGCATGGACGCCGAACCGCTGGTGACGCTCTGGATCCTCCCCTGCGGAGCCGTCGGCGCCGTGGTCATCGCCGGATGGTTGGTGGAGGCGAAGCAGAGCGTCATCGAGAACATGGCGCCGGTCCTCACCATGATCTTCACACCCCTCTTCACTCTCCTTCTCCTGGCCTTTCTGAGCACCGTGGCGTGGACGGGAAGCGGCATCAATATCGAACGGGAGGTCCTCATCGCGTTCGACCTCCTTCTGGTGGTGGTGGTCGGCCTTCACCTGTACGCCATCTCAGCCAGGGACCCCCATGCGCAGCCCGGGCTCTTCGACAAGCTCCAGTTCGTGCTGGTGGTTTGCGCCCTCCTGGTGGACGCCATGGCCCTCTGGGCAATTCTGGCGCGGATAACCGAGTTCGGCTTTACCCCAAACCGGGTGGCCGCCTTGGGCGAGAACCTGATCCTCTTGGCCAACCTGGGTGGGGCGGCCGTTCTCTACGGGCTCTTCCTGAGAGGCCGGAAGGGGTTCGCGTCCATGGAACGATGGCAGACCAACTTCCTCCCCGTGTACCTGGTATGGGCGGCGGTGGTGGTCGTCTTGTTCCCGATAATTTTCCAGTTTGTGTAGGAGAGGTGACGATCTATGACCTTTGAGAATTTCCTCAGACGGCTACGAGGCGCTTTCGGGAACGCCCTGGTGTGGGGGGCTGGGTGGGTCGCCGTCGGGGTCGCGTTGCTCGCTACGTTGCGTGTGGTCGGCGTTCTTTCATTCCCCTGGGCAGAGTTGATCGAGTTCGCCGCTAGACTGGGCATCGTCGGTGCCGTCGCGGGGGGTGCCTTCTCTGTTGTCATTAGGTTTCTGTATCACGGGCGGCGGCTTTCCGAGATCAGTTGGTTGCGCTTCGGAATAGGCGGCGCGGTCGTCACGGGTCT
>JBDHGR010000340.1:0-9806 GCA_039589815.1 Gemmatimonadota bacterium
ACTTCCTCAACCAGATTTCAGAGTCATGAATAAGCCATCCCTTCTTTCCGTCGCCCGAGGGGATGCCCCGGCGGACATTCTCCTTCGGGGTGGCCGCGTCATCAACGTGTTTACTGGCGAGGTCCAGGAGGAGGACGTGGCCGTGTTCGGCCGGGCCGTGGCCGGTCTCGGCCCCGGGTACGACGCGGTATCCGTCATCGACCTGGACGGCAGGTACCTCCTGCCGGGCCTCATCGACGCCCACGTCCATGTGGAATCCAGCTTGGCCACCCCCAGGGAGTTCGCCAGGGCTGTCGTCCCACACGGGACCACCACGGTGGTTTCGGATCCTCACGAGATCGCGAACGTCCACGGTCTCGACGGGATCAGGTATATGTTGGATGCCAGCGAAGGTCTGCCTTTGAGCATCTTCGTAATGGCATCTTCTTGTGTCCCCGCAACCCCCATGGGAACGGCCGGAGCGGATTTGGGGGCCGACGACCTGGAATCCCTCCTCGGTCACCCACGCGTCCTTGGACTGGCCGAGGTAATGAACTTTCCCGGCGTGATCTTCGAGGATCCAGGGGTGGCGGCAAAACTCAGAGCTTTCTCCGGTTACGCGGTTGATGGCCACGCACCGGGGGTCCGGGGCAAGGCGTTAAACGCATACGCAGCTGCGGGACCCAGCTCGGACCATGAATGCACCACCGCCGAAGAGGCACTTGAGAGACTGCGGAGGGGCATGACCGTGTTCCTACGAGAGGCCACGAACGCCCGGAATCTTCTTGACCTCCTTCCGGCTTTGACTCCGGAAAACCGTCGCCGTGTGGCTTTATGCACCGACGATCGACAGCCTCCTGACCTCCTCGACCTAGGGGGAATCGACTCCATGGTCAGGATGGTCATCGAAAGCGGCGTCCCCCCTGTGGAGGCCATACGCCTTGGCACCCTCAACCCGGCCCAGCATTTCCGACTCACCGACAGGGGCGGAATCGCCCCAGGCCGACGGGCTGATCTACTGATCGTGGAGGACCTCGAGGCCCTGGCCATCTCCGAGGTTTTCTCGGGGGGAACACTCCATCCATGCGGATCGACTGGGAGTCGGTGGACCTGAGGATTCCTGCCAGGGATGGTCATGCCCGGGTGATCCAGCTGGTCCCCAATCAGCTTGTCACCGGCGCAATGGAGCGGGCGCCAACCAGGAAAGATGGCCAGGTGGTCTCGGATCCAGCCCGTGACCTGTTGAAGATCGCGGTCCTGGAGCGGCACACCGGCTCAGGAGGAGTCGGCCTGGGCTTGGTGACCGGGATGGGGTTGAAAAGGGGTGCAATCGCCGGGACGGTGGCCCACGACCATCACAACCTCGTGGCCCTGGGCGTGGACGACGAATCCATTCTGGCCGCTGGGAGATGCGTTTCGGCCATGGAGGGGGGCTTGGCAGTGGCCTCGGAAGGCGAGGTTCTCCGGGCCCTTCCCCTGCCGGTCGGCGGACTCATGTCGGGAGAGCCCATCGAAGCGATCCGTGAGGGCCTGGACCAGGTGCTTGACGCGGCCGGCGACCTGGGGTCTCCCCTCCACGACCCCTTTATGGCCATGTCTTTTCTGGCGTTGGAAGTCATCCCCTCCCTTAAAATCACCGACCAGGGTCTGGTGGATGTGGATCGATTCCAGAGGGTGGGGCTCTGGGTATAACTGCTTGAGGGAATGCCGCGTTCCGAGGAGGTTACCGCGTCACCGGTAGTCTCAGGAGCTGTCCCGCGTAAATCCGGCTACCTCTGAGGTTGTTCTCCTGTTTGAGCCGGTCCACGGTGGTGCCGTGTGATTGGGCGATCTCCCAGAGAGAATCCCCTGGCCTGACCTTGTATTCCGCCGAAGCTGAAGAAGCCATCCGGGTGTCAGCTTGACGGGTGGTCAGGTCGGTCACATACCGGGCGTACGGTTGAGGGTATACGGCAACGTGGTAGTGGGGCGGGTAGTATTCCCTCGTGGCTTCCAGAACCCCCGATCTCTCCAGGGACAGCAGGACACTCTCCAACCAGGACCTACAGGCCCTGCTGTTGCTTCGTCGTACGTCCACGGCCATGCCCGTGGGGTGGACGGAGCGGGAGGAGGCGTTTCGCGGTTGACGGGAGAGGGGGCGGGTCATGCTCGTCACCACCAACTTCTCTCCGCAGGCGCGGCGGTACTGGCTGGAAAGGCGGAGAATGAAAGTCCTCGTCTCAGGTCGCGCAAAAGGATACGAGACGCCGTGAAGGGTGAAATCACGGTTCGGCCTGACCTGAACCAGATACCCCGCCTTTACAAACCGCTCGACCTGTCCTGGCCTCTCGAGATAGGTGAAGTCGTGGGCCCGAGCTGCGGATTCCTGTCGGTCGAGAGACCGAGCGGACCCTCTAAGACTCTGGCCCTGACCGGCCTCGGGAAGGAAGAGAACCCATCCAACCAACCCAGCGACCAAACCAGCGAGAAGGAAGGACGACCTGGCCGGACCCCGGGAGAGAGTCGGGTTCGGGTTTGGGTGGCTTCGATCTACCGTCATGGGCCCTTTCTCTCGCCGGGCTTCCCCGGAGAAAGGTCCTGAGTCAAAAGCAAAAGGCCATCGGCGTCTATGAGTAAACATATGATTCCTCAGACACAAGGCTTTCCGAGATGGAAAACCGGTCCTACCCCAGGGGTTCCCTCTTCTCCTAGATTCCCGCTGGGCAAGATTCGGACCTGAAGGAAGTCATACCCTCTGACGTTATCCGGAGCCCCTCGAGTTGCCTCACCGATACGGTATTCACGATCGAGTCCTCGCCTGGGTCATGGCACGGGGAGGAAGTGTCTACCAGGCGTTCATGGACGGTCGGAAAAGAGACCTGCTTGGGAGCCTCACTGGCACCGTGGTTGAAATCGGGTCCGGCACAGGACCGAATCTTAGATATCTGCCTCCAGGGGTCCGGGTCGTAGGTATCGAACCGAACCCCCACATGCACGGGTATTTCCTTCGGGAAGCCAGAACCGAAAGACGAGGCGCATCACTGGTCCGGGGAGTGGCCGAATCCCTCCCTTTCCCCGATGAAAGCGTTGATGCAGTTCTCGCCACCCTGGTCTTGTGCTCGGTTTCCGACCTGGACCAGGTCCTGGGCGAGGTGCTTCGGGTCCTGAAGCCAGGAGGGAGATTCCTTTTCGTCGAGCACGTGGCCGCGCCTGATGGTACCTGGCTTCGCCGCATTCAGGGATGGGTTCGACCTGTCTGGAGTGCGGTCGGGGATGGGTGCGAACCGGACAGGAATACAGAGGAAAACCTGAGGAATGCTGGGTTTCGGGAGGTGAGGCTGGACCGGTTCTCGGTGCCCCTCCTCCTCGTGTCCCCCCACATCGCCGGAGTCGCCGAGAAATAGAAGGGAGAGGGCGTCTCGATCTGGGCGCCCTCCCCCTTCCTGAAAGAGTTCTGTCCCGCAAAAAGATCCCGGTTCAGATACTCTTTATCCATCCTCCTTGGCGGCGAGCGAATCTCTCGGCCACCTTAACCCAGTTCACTACGTTCCAGAACGCTTCGACGTAGTCCGGGCGACGATTCTGGTAGTTCAAGTAGTAGGCATGTTCCCAGACGTCCAGGCCCAGAACCGGAGTGTGCCCATGCATGAGGGGGCTATCCTGGTTCGCCGTGGATATGGCTTTCAGGTTCCCGAAGGGATCGATGATCAACCAAGCCCAACCAGAACCGAAGCGAGTGGCCGCTGCCGCACCGAACTGCTCCTTGAAGGCATCGAAGGACCCGAAATCCTGGTCGATGGCGGCGGCCAGGTCTCCCGAAGGAGCATTGCCTCCGCCCGGGGTCAGGACATCCCAGAAAAGAGTGTGGTTGTAGAAGCCGCCTCCGTTGTTCCGAACGGCGGTTTGAATGTCCGAGGGGAGGCCGTTGAACCCCCGAAGGATGTGTTCAGCGTCAACGGAGTGGAGAGAGGGATGTCCCTCCAAGGCTTTGTTGAAATTGGCCGTGTACGCCCCATGGTGTTTTTGATGGTGGATCTCCATGGTGCGGGCGTCGATGTGGGGCTCCAGGGCGTCGTAGGCGTATCCGAGCTCCGGGAGATGGAAGGGATAGGACATGAATCAGGTCTCCTCTCGCGGGATTGTCGTCCGTCCTTCTTCTGATATGTGATGAGTCGGGTCCTTGTACACCCGAACTGGAAAAGGTTCTCCGCACTTTCCCGAATCCCTCCGGAGACCGAGCTTCCGGGAACGGAGGAGGGTGCCAATGAAGGAAAGGGGACACGCGAGAATCGACCAGAGCGCCGAATCTCATGGTGTTCCTCCCCGGATCCTCTTGGTCGACTGCGACATGTTCTATGTGCAGGTGGCGCGTTTGGAGGACCCCGACGGAGCCGGCCGGGAGGAGTTCCTCATCGTGGGAGGTTCCCCGACCGGACGAGGTGTGGTGACCTCCGCTTCCTACGGGGTTCGTGAGTATGGCGTACGCTCCGGGATGCCCACGGCCCAAGCCCTCGGGCTGTGCCCCCGTGCCAAGGTCGTGCCGGTTTCAAGAAAAGCCTGCGCTTCACGAAGCAGGCAGGTCAAGGAGGCTCTTCATCTTTCATCGAGAGCCCCTTGAAGAAACTGCCGGGCGAATCAGGGAGGAAGTCCTGAAACGAACCGAAATCTCCGTCTCCATCGGGGGTGGAACCCGGAAGCTCATTGCTAAACTGGCCGCTGGCCGGGCCAAGCCCGGGGGCGTCAGAGTGGTGCCTTCCGGGGAAGAAGGGGCTTTCCTGAAGAGCTTCAAGCTCCGGGAAATCCCCGGCGTAGGGCCAGCTCTGGCTCGGGAGTTGGAGGCCAAAGGGCTGGTTGAAGTAGAGGACCTCCTTCCCGTAAAGGAGGAATGGCTGGAACGGTGGCTGGGCTCTTCCCGGGCCCGTTGGCTCACGGATAGGGCTCGAGGGCGGGATTCCTCCAGAGTGACGCCCGGGGAATCCAGGAAGTCCATCAGCTCGGAACGAACCTTCGGCGCGGATCTTTTCGAAGACCGGGAGATCGAGCGGGAGCTCCTTCGCCTCTCAGGATCCATCGGAAACACTCTCCGAAGGAAAGGACTCCAGGGGCGGACCGTCACCGTGAAGGTGAGGGATGGAGACTTCCGCACTCGGCAAGCCAGCCATACCCTTCCGGATCCGGTGGAGTCCGACCACACCATCTTCTCCGTCGCCCAGAACCTCTTCCGAGAGCTCCGACGGAAGAGGCGGGTGGGGGTACGTCTCCTCGGTGTGGGTATCTCCTCACTGGTGGAGGGTGAAGGTCCGCCCCAACTTGACCTTTTCGGGGCGGAAGCTCTGGCCGAGCCCCAGCGGGATAGAGTCGTATCCAGAGTTCTGGACGACCTGCGAGCTCGTTTCGGAGACCGTGCGATCCTACCGGGACGTATGCTGGAAAAACCTGAACGGGGGTAGGGGGACCCTGAGCGAAGGGGTGGATTCTTGCACGACCCATCGGATCGAAGCAGGCAACACCAAACCCTCTGGGGGAAGGAAGCCCCTGTGGTGGGAATGGTGCACCTGCTCCCCCTTCCTGGCGCGCCCGGGTACCGGGGTTCCTTCGACGAGGTCCTGTCCCTGGCCGCAAGGGAATCCGCCCAGCTGACGGACGGCGGGTTGGACGGCGTCCTCGTGGAAAACTACGGGGACGCCCCGTTCCATCCCGACCGCACGCCTCCAGAAACCGTGGCGGCCATGGCGGTGGTGGTCCGGGAGATCGTGAGGAACACTTCGGTCCCTGTGGGCGTGAACGTCCTCCGAAACGACGCGGAAGCGGCTTTGGCCGTGGCCGCCACCACCGGAGCTACGTTCATTCGGGTCAACGTCCACACTGGGGCCATGTTCACCGATCAGGGTCTGATTCAGGGCCAGGCTCATAGGACCGTTCGAAAACGGGCCTCTCTCGGAACCTCGACGGCCATTCTGGCCGACGTGTTGGTCAAACACGCCACCCCGCCCCCGGGTCTTGACCTCGAGGCGGCAGCCCGGGACACATGGTTCAGGGGATGGGCCGACGGTCTGATATTGACCGGCACGGAAACAGGAACCACAGTGGATCCCCAGGCCCTCCGGACCATAAGAAGCACCCTGCCATCAGATGCAAAAGTCTGGATAGGAAGTGGAGGAAATCCCGACAACATCCGGAGCCTTCTTCAGGTTGCAGATGGGATCGTCGTGGGAAGTGCTCTACGGAACGGAGGAATCGCCGGCGCCCCAATCGATCCGTTACGGATTCGGGCATTCGTGGACGCCTTGGGCAGGAGCTGAGGTATCAGGGGGAAGACCCCTCTGGTTGGCCTTCCCGCGTCAAGCGAACCAGGTACTCACCATCGCTTCCCCGCCAAACCAGCTCCATCCTCAACCCTTCCCCTTCCGCAACCCTCTCAAGCATGGCTGGATCCACGAACAGCTGGGGGAACGGAGCGCCACGGGCCCCTTCGAACTCCAACTGATACTGGAGCTCTCCAGGGTAGTCTTCCTCGTCCAATGCAGAACCCTCGGGGGCCGACTCTCCGGGAGGGTCATCCCTTCCCGCGGTGACGTCGGTGGATTCCAGGATGATCTGCCCCCCGGGGGCAAGTCTGCCCTCCAGTTCGCAGAGGAAGGCCGGGAGGTGCGAAAGAGTCCCTGCCAGGGCGATGCCGTTCATGAGGAGGAGGAGGGTGTCATAACTCCGGTCTTTTGAGAGGTCCTGGACTCGTCCCCTCCGGACATCCCGGACACCCCTCGCAATCATGATTTCGACGGCCTCGGGAATCACTTCCACCGCGGCGATATCCGCACCTTCTCTTTGCAGTGCCAAAGCGATGGCCCCGACCCCCGCCCCCACGTCCAACACCCTCCCCCGGGCAAGAGCCATGGCTTCCAGATCCACTTCCCTGAGATCCCCGGCCGATCGGAAAAAGAGGGAAACCGGCATGGGATCGGCTTCCCCCTCGTCCACATAGACGGTGAGCAAAGAGTCGGTTTCTCCACCGGCATACGCCATCAATGCCCTTGCCAGTGGAGCCCAGGCTTCCTGCCCAAAGAACTGACCCAACATGCCGTCTTTCTCCCAAGTCAGGCTCCGGCCCTGACAGCGGTGTCCGGTGTACCCTGGCGCATTGTTGCCCTGAAAAGAACGGCCGGCCCGAAGATTCCGGTCCGGCCGTTCCTCACCAGAAAAGGAAGCCTTTAGAGCTTCCGGCCCTCCCTCTTCCACTGCTGACGCTTCTCGTAGTTCTCCGCCCAGGGCTCCCGCTCGAAGTAGTCGTTGGTCATCTCGACTACCTTGGGCGCAAGAAGCACCAACGCCAGGAGGTTGGGGAGGATCACGATGGCCAGGAAGACGTCCCCCATTCCCCAGACTGCCGCCAGTGGGAGAACCGCACCCACAAAATGGGCCGCCACAAAAGCGAGTTTGTAGGGGAGCACCGCTTTGGAGCCAAAGAGGTAATTGGCGCTCCTGTCGCCGTAGTAGCTCCACGAGATGGCCGTGGAGATGGCGAAAAGCATCACGCAGAAGAGTACGATGTAATGTCCCCAATCACCGATGGGGGATAGCCCCTGACGGAAGCCCTGCATGGTGAGAGGGGCGCCATTCTCAGGAGCCATGCCCCAAAGGTTCACGAGAACTCGTCCACTTGTTGTCCTGGCCTCTGCCTCTACAGGGAAGACGGACCCGGTGAAGGGGATGGAGAGGTCTTCGTCCTCGAAGAGGCGCTCGACGCCGACTTCGTGCCAGGCAAGCTGCGGGTCCTCCGGACTCGACAGCTGCTGATACCCGTTCACCACCCGGACCTCTTCAGGCATCTCATCGGCGTTTTCCCAACCCTTGTTCTCGTTGGGAACCGCGTAGGAGATGTCGCCCCCGCTGAAGAGAATCTCCGTATTGAACTTGGCGGTGTTGACCCCCGTCATCACCAGGACCAGACCGGTCATGGTACAGATGACAATGGTGTCGATGAAGGGCTCCAGTAGGGCCACCACGCCCTCGGACACAGGCTCGTCGGTTTTGGCTGCGGCATGGGCGATAGGAGCAGAGCCCTGCCCGGCTTCGTTGGAGAATAGGCCTCGCCTCACCCCCCACATCATGGTTACGAGGATGGCTCCAATTCCGGTTCCGGCCACTCCTGCCGTGGGGTTGAAAGCCTCCCGGAAGATGACCACCAGGGTTGGGAAAACGTCAGGGGCGTTGAGAATCAGAATGACGAGGGCACCCGCCACGTATACCACGGCCATGACAGGAGCAAGGATCGACGTGACCTTCCCGATTCGGGTGATCCCACCCAGGATCACCAAGGCGACGATGAACGCTGACACGGCGCCCGTGACATATTTGGGAATCATGAACTCGGTATTGACGACGTCGGCCACGGTGTTGGCCTGCACCGCGTTCCCTGTCAGAAACCCTACGGTGGCCAGCATGATGGCGAAGAACACGGCCATGGGTTTCCAGTTCTTCCCCAGGCCCCTTTCGATGTAGTACATGGGCCCGCCGGAGACCGTCCCCTCCCAGGCGTGGGGATCCTTGTCGACAGCCTCAATCGTGCGGTACCTCTGGGCCAAGGTCACCTCGGTGTACTTGGTGGCCATGCCGAGGAAAGCCGTCACCCACATCCAGAAGAGCGCACCCGGCCCGCCCAGGTGAATGGCGAGGGCCACACCTGCGATATTCCCGATTCCCACCGTGGCAGAGAGGGCCGTGGTAAGGGCCTGAAAGTGGGACACGTCGCCGGGTTCTTCGGGATCGTCGTATTTCCCGGTGGTGACCGAAATACCGTGACCCAAACGACGAAGCTGTATGAACCCCAATCGGAGAGTCAGGTAGACGCCTGTTCCGAGAAGCGCCAGGACCATGATGGGGACGTTTTCCCCTCCAAAGGAGGGGCCGATTTCCACGACATATGTATTTAAGAAGTCGGTAATGCTCTGTGCCCAACGCTCGAGGGCCTGCATCAGATCCTGCATTGGCATCCCCAGATTCGACCGGTGAATTTCCCACGAACAAACAACGGCCAACAATGTAATCAGGACCGTTGGATGGCAAGGCTCAGAGGGAAATCCCCGAGGAAGGCTTCGGGATCGAAACCTCGGCACGACCGACCACGTACCAGAATGGAAAGAAGACCGTTCGGGCCCCACCACACGCCGGCTCCCGAAAAGGCGCACCCTACCAATAGGCGCGAAGCAAGTATGAACGGCTCACGACTGGCCCTGACCATCCCCATCCTGAGTTGGCTCCTATCCTCTCCCCTGTGTGCACAGGAGGCATCGGCAGAACCACCCGGCTGGGGATTGGACCTGACGGTCCGGGGAACGGGCCTTGCGATCGGGAACATCCCAAGGGTAAACGGGGTCCGCATCAACTTCCGTGACCGTCATTTGGAGGAGGTCAACGGCCTGAATCTCACCTTCTGGCCGCCCCCGAAGGACCACATTGTGGGCGGCACGGTGCGAGGCATGGCCATGGGGCTCACGGCACCGGTGGCCAGCAGAATGCAGGGAATCTCCCTGGGGGGCCTGGCTGTGGTGGGTCACGAGGAGCTCTCCGGTCTCAACCTTGGTGGATTGGCCGTCGTAGGTGAGGGGCTCGTTCAGGGGTTCACACTAGGGGGTCTCGCTACAGTTTCCACCGGGACGGCACGGGGCATCAACCTCGGGGGCCTCGCCACGGTAGCGGAGGGTTCGTCCTCCGGCCTGAACATCGGAGGCCTTCTCGCCGGGGCTGCCCCCCCACTTCTGCCGGATCACACCCTCGTGATCGATGACGTAAAGTGTCGGTGTCCCGACCAGGTTCCATCTTGTCGCGATGGGACCCTTCGCCACCCTGCC
>JBDHGR010000341.1:0-5337 GCA_039589815.1 Gemmatimonadota bacterium
GAAGGTTGCAGCCCGTCTGGAATCGAGGGCCGCTGCAGGGCTGGTCACGAGAACCCACCCATCGTTTCAAACTGGACCGGGTTCCGTTTCAGGAGGGAGGATCATCCCCGCGTCGCCGCTCCCGCTCTACTCTTCCCGGAGCGCTTCCACCGGATCCAGGAGAGTGGCCCGCCGTGCCGGAACGTAGGTAGCCACCACGGCAACGGTCAGCAGGACCGCCGGGACACTCATAAACGTCACGGCATCAATGGGGCTCACTCCGACCAGCTGACTCTGGATGATCCGGGTGAGGGCAAAGGATGCTGCTACCCCGATTGCGATCCCCGCCAGGGACACAAATAACCCCTGGCCAAGAACCAGACGTAAGAGGTCGCCGTCGGTAGCACCGAGAGCCAGTCTCACGCCGAGCTCCCGATTCCTCTGCCGCACGGAGTAGGCAATCACCCCGTAGAGGCCGAGTGCTGCCAGCGCCAGCGCGACACCCGCGAAAACACCGATGAGTGCGAGCATGAAGCGGGTCGGGGCCATTGCATTCGACACATATGACTCCAGGGTGGCCAGGGTGGCGACGGGAATGTCCGGATCGATGTCGAGGACAACCTCCCTAACCGTAGCCTGGAGGCTCGCGGGATCCACCATCGTCCGTACCACATAGACCAGGGGCAAGAAGGAGTTGAACAGGTACGCCGTGTAGATCGTCTCCCTACCTTCTGAGGCCAGCGACGTGGATCGCACGTTGGATACCACGCCCACGATCCGCAAGGGCACACGCTCCAGGGAGAAGGTTTGCTCGTTGAAATGGTCCACAAGCAGCTCTCTCCCCAGCGGGTCCTCACCGGGAAAAGTCCGCTCGGCGAGCTTCTCGTCGATGACGGCCACATCGGCCGCTTCAGGCACGTTGTCGGAGGGGAGGAGCGCCCGACCCGAAACGACGCTGATTTTCATGGCCTCGAGGTACCCCGGGAGCACGGTCCGAAAGTCGGCTTTGTTCGCCTGGTAGACCTCGTCCGCGTCTCCGACTCGACCATAGGACCCGACCGAGTATTACTCACCACCAGCCAACGGAAGTGGGGCGACTCCGCCCACGCTCTCCACCCCGGGGATCTCCGCTAATCGCGCTCCCAAATCGTTCACGAAGTTCGCTCTCGCCTCGGAGCTGAAGTACTTCATGAAATCCAGAGGAGCAGAAAAGGTGAGGACGTTCTCCTTTTGGAAACCCGGGTCTACCGTCTGGATCTCGACGAAGCTCCGGATCATCAGGCCGGCACCGATGAGGAGAACGAGGGAGAGAGCCATCTCGCTGATTGCCAGGGCAGTTCGGAGTTTATTTCCTCGGGGGACCCCACCCGAGTCGCTTCCGCCGTCCTTGAGAGCACCGGCGAGGTCCCCAGGGACGGCCCGCAGCGCCGGCGCCAGGCCGAAGATGACCGCGGAAAGGAGCGCCACCGCTCCTGTAAAGGCCAGCACCGTGCCGTTGATCCCCACATTCTCGATTCGAGGCAGGTTCCCTGGGCTGATCCCGGTAATCACCCGCACGGCCCAGAAACCGAGCAACCCGCCAAGGAAGGCTCCTCCCAAACCGAGCACCGCACTTTCGGTAAGGAGTTGACGAATGATCCGCCCGCGGCCGCCGCCCACGGCTGCCCTCACTGCGATCTCTCTTGCACGTCCCGACGCGCTGGCGAGGAGTAGGTTGGCCACGTTCCCACAGGCGATGAGGAGAACGAAGGTGACGGCTCCCATGAGGGCCAGGAGCGGCAACCGGGCATGATTGACCACGTCCCGGTGCATACCGTTCACGACGATCTCCATGTCCTGGTTGGCGTGGAACTGATGGACCTCCCGGAGCCGGGCCGCCAGTGCATTCATCTTGCCCTGGGCCTGCTCCACGGAAACACCGTCTTTCAGGCGCGTGACTACCGTAAGCCAGGGCGCATCCCGGGCGAAATCGGAGATGTTGCTTGGAAGCACCCCCCACGCATCAATGTTCGTCGGCATGGCTGCATCAGCCGGAAGGTAGACGCGAAAGTCTGGGGCGAGCACCCCCACCACCACCGAACCGAACCCGTTCATCTGGACCGTCCGGCCCAGGACGGAAGGATCCCCTCCGAAGCGTGAAGTCCAGAACCCATGACTCAACACCACCTTTCCGGGCGGGAGATCAGGGGCCGGGCCTCCGAACATCTCCGGATCGACGGGGAAGGCGTCCTCCTCGACAAAAGTCCTTCCCATCAACGGCGAGATGTCCAGGACCTCGAAGAGGTTCCAGGTTGTGTAGGCTGACATGATCCGCTCGGCGGGCCCGTCACCCGTGAGCGTTCCTTCCAGTGCCATTGCCCCTGCGAACCCCTCGAAAAGCGTCGTTTCCTTCACGTAGTCCTGGAGGTCCGGCCCGGAGACCAGCGTGCGGGCCACGTTGGTGGCCGGAAGCCGGGTCCAAACCAGGGCCAACTCCTCAGGGTCCCCGTAAGGAAGCGGCCGGAGGAGGACCGCGTTGACGACACCAAAGATCGCAACCGTGCATCCGATCCCCAGAGCGAGTGTGAGAAGGACGACGCCAGTGAACAGAGGTCGTGACGCGAAGGAGCGAACCGCGTACTTCACGTCACCGAGCAGATCCGATAACACGACTTGGCCTCGATTCGAATTGAATGAGCGTGAGCGTCCGAGCCGGTGGGGACGGTGTCGATCCTTCCTGATTCGGATTTGGAGGCGGAAAAGAGAGATGACCTGACAGACCATGGAGAGTTCCACCGCGCCTCGAGCCTGAGCCGCCGACTGGAGCATTCCTGCTGCAGCCTGGGCCATCCCCTATCGCTCAATACCTCCCCATCTCTCCACGCCAACCCGGCGAAACATACCCCAGGGTCCATTGACCTTGACATGCAACCTAAGAGTTGCATATCATACCTCTCATGCCCGACGTCTTTTCCGCGCTCGCCGATCCCACGCGACGGCACATTCTGGATCGACTCCATCGGGAGGGTCCCCTGTCGATCACGGCTTTGGCCGCGTCCCTGGCGATTTCCCGCCAGGCCGTCACCAAGCACCTGGATGTGCTCGAGGGGGCCGGTCTCGTGGAACGGGAGCGCCGAGGGCGCGAGCGGTTGCACCGATTGTGCGCCGATCCGCTGTCAGCCGTCGAGGAGTGGCTCACGGTATACTCGGCCGAATGGGACAAGCGGCTGGAACGCCTCCAGTCGCACGTTGAGAAAAAGGAGGAAAGAGAGAGATGAGTGAGCGTGTCGTGGAGAAGGTCCTGGAGTTGAGCGCTCCTTTGGAGACGGTTTGGCAAGCCATCAGCGACCCCACCGAAATCTCGCAGTGGTTCGACCACGATACCGATTTCGAGGCGACGCCAGGGTACGAGGGCGCCTTTACGTGGCGGGAGCACGGCTCCTTCGCCATGCGGGTGGACGAGGCCGTTCCACCCACGCGCCTGGTCTGGAGTTGGGTGCATGAACCCGGCTTCCCCTTCGCGGAAGGGGGCCCCGTGACCACGGTCGTCTGGACCCTCACGCCGCGCCCCGATGGAGGCACGACCCTACACCTACGTGAGACGGGCTTCCCCTCGGATATCCGTCGGGACGAGAACGACGACGGGTGGGACAGCGAGCTGGGGGAGCTGAAAACCCTCCTGGGAGGGTAAGGGGGCTGGCCGGGAACGGGCCAAACCGACCCGATCGAGGACCGGCGAGGTGGCTCTCGGGGCAACGTCTGACCTTCAGCGACGCAATGCCCTGTACTCTGATTTGGCATAGAGGTAACACAATGAAGAGAAGAGAGTTTTTTTCTTACGCCGCGGCGGTGTCCGCGGTTGCGTATGCCGGCGAAGCTGCTGCCAAGACTACGGCTGGCGAGCAGGCAACCTCCGAACCGAATGACCTTGTTCTGAAAAATGGTCGGGTCCTCGATGGTGCCGGCAACCCGTGGTTCAAGGCAGATGTTGCATTGAAGGATGGGAGAATAAGTCAGGTTGGCAGAGTGGCCGAAGATCGTGCCGACCGGGTCATAGATGTTGAAGGACTCTATGTCAGTCCGGGTTTCATCGACATGCATAACCACTCTGACACCAGCATGTTCTCTGATCCATGGATTGAGAGCCTGCTCAGGCAGGGCATCACCACGAATCTGAATGGCAACTGCGGGGGAAGCCCGGCACCCCGTAGGGAGAAAGAGGGAGCCGAAGCACGAAGAGATAATCGCTGGGCCACAATGGACGAGTACTTCACTCGACTCGAGGAACATGGGATGGCCCAGAACATGGCCACTCTCGTTGGGCATGGCACCGTAAGAGACTATGTGATGGATGGGAACCACGAGGCGCCGACTCAGAAGCAACTCGATGAGATGAAGGAGCTCGTGGGAGAAGGCATGCAGCAAGGCGCAGCGGGATTCTCCACGGGTCTCGCATACTCCCCCGGTACCTACGCCCACACCGACGAAGTTGTGGAACTAACCCAGGTCGCCGCTGAGTATGGAGGCATCTACGCCAGCCATCTCCGGGACTTCAGCTCAAAAGTTCTCGGCTGGTCAGGGGAAGAGGGTTCCGTGTATCGATCCGTTGCAGAGGCCATCGAGATTGGGAGGAGGTCTGGAATAAGGGTTGTCCAGCTTTCCCACCTCAGCGCCAATGCTCCCTACACTACGGTCCCGGACCTTGGTGAGAAGGTTCACGACCTGATCTACCAAGCGAGGGAGGATGGAATTGACGTCCTGGTCGACGTCTTGCCCAGTGACTGGGGTTCAGTCGCCCCTTGGCCAGGCCGATCGGTCTTTTCCCCTCCATATCTGGCAGACGGCAAGGAGAATCTCCTGGAAAGACTGCAGGACCCAGCTCAGAGGGCTGTGCTGAAAGAGGAATTACTCACAAAGCCTCCGGCGGAGATGGGTTTCGAGAACACCACGGCTAGGCTACTCCTTATTAGAACCGGTAACGGGGACGGTGTGTGGATCTTCCCCCCGCCAGATGGGCATCTCAAGAACCCGGAATACGAGAGAAAGACGCTGGATGTGATCGCTGAGATGAAGGGGGTTGACCTACTTGACGCCCTCTTTGACGTCCTCATCGAGGAAAACGGGGAGGTGTGTATCGCGAACAGAATCATGGAGGACCGGAATAGCCAGCTGACTTGGTCAATCGCGATGCCGAGTACCGACGGTGGAAGCACCGTCAAACCCGGCGAGGCAACTCGACGGGTCCGTCCAAGTGCCTATAGTGGATTCAGCGACGCTCTCGTGTGGGTCAGAGACAAGAAGCTGGTGACGCTGGAGGATATGATCAGGAAGATGACCTCCTTGGCGGCACATGCCCTACGCCTTCCCGATAGAGGTTTG
>JBDHGR010000342.1:0-6454 GCA_039589815.1 Gemmatimonadota bacterium
TGGGCTCGAACACTTCAACCGGGAAGGAGCGCTTCACAAGCTCCCGACCTTCTCCGTGGCCATTCAGGATGTCCAGGCTGATTGCCTGTACCAACAGGTTCCCCGCCGCCGTGGCCTCAACCGGGCCTGCGACGACGGGAAGCCCGGTGGCATCCGCGGTCATTTGGTTCAGGACGCGGTTCCGGGAGCCGCCACCCACTATGTGGATCACGCTCAGCTTGCACCCCGTGACTTCCTCGACCTCACCGAGCACGGCGCGGTATCTCAGGGCGAGGCTCTCGAGGGCGCTCCGAAGAAGGGCCTCTGTCGTGGTTGGGACCGGTTGAGCGGTCTGGGCGCAGAAACCTGCCATGGCATCCGCCATCGAGTCCGGATTCAAGAACCGCGGGTCATCGGGTCGGATGAGGCTCGTCAAGGGCGTCGCGGAAAGGGCTCTTCCGGAGAGGTCTCCGTAGTCGGCTCCCGGCGCCAATTCATCGCGGAGCCGCTGCACGAGCCAGAGCCCCATGATGTTCTTCAACAGCCGATTGGTGCCCGCGATCCCACCCTCGTTCGTGAAGTTGAATGACATCGCCAACTCGGAAATCACGGGTGTCGGAGTCTCCACCCCCACTAGCGACCAGGTTCCCGAGCTGATGAAAGCCCAGTCTTCGCCTTTGGCTGGCACCGCCGCTACGGCCGATGCCGTGTCGTGCGTGGCCGGGGCGACCACGGGAATGGTCCCGAGGCCAGTGGCCCCGCCCAGGTCGGGACGGACCGTGCCCACTACCGATCCGGGCTCCACCACGTCCTGCATGAGAGAGGGCGAGACTCCCGCAGCCTCCAGTAAGGCGTGATCCCAGGCCCCCTCTCGTGGGTCGAAGCACTGGGTGGTGGTGGCATTCGTGAATTCCGTCGTGCGTTCACCGGTGAGGTGGTGGTGCACCAGATCCGGCATGAGAAGGAGGTGGCGTGCCAGGTTGAGAGCAGGGTCTCCCGACTCGGCCATGGCGGCGAGTTGATAGAGGGTGTTGAAGGGGAGGAACTGTATCCCGGTTCGTTCGTAGATCGAAGAGCGTGGGATCCGCTGGAAAAAACCTTCCATGATCCCCTCCGTCCGTCTGTCCCGGTAGGCGACCGGGAGGTCCACGAGTTTCTCGGCGCTGTCCAGAAGGCCGAAATCCACCCCCCAGGTGTCCACTCCCAGGCTCTCGATGGGGCCCCCCTCCGCGGCCTGGCCCAACGCGTTTCCCAGGTCCTCGAGGATCCGGTCCAGGTCCCACCGGAGATGGCCCCTGATCCGGGACATTCCGGTGGGAAAGCGCGCTACCTCGTAGAGCCGGAGACGATTTTCGCCGAACTCTCCCCGCACTGCGCGTCCGCTTTCCGCACCAAGGTCCACGGCCAGTAGGGCGGTCATCTTCGGCCCCCGGGGCGGCGGGTGAAGGGAAGGGGAGAGCCGACCTCTCTGTCGGCAAGCTGTCTTCCCGGAACCATCTGGCGGGCTGTGATCTGAACGGCCATCCGGTGAGCTTGGCCGCAAGGTGGGCCCCCGTCAACATAGTGGGGGGTATTGTCGGCTTGTGTCAGCTCCTCGCGGACTCGGTGGATGAAAACCGATCGAGGCTGCTACCGCGGATACCGATTCCCTCCTGAGATCATCGGTCACGCCGTCCCTTTCGTGCCACTTCTGAATCCATATTATGTGGAATCTCATTCCCACGGATCAGGAGTTTCAGCCCATGAGGTGCCCCCGATGCGGTGCGGAGAACCCGGATACGTCCACGTTCTGCGGTAGCTGCTCAGCCCGCCTCCGAGGTTCTACGGACACGCCATTCGATCCAAGGCCCCACCACCTGGACACGGACCGGGTCATTGGAGGTAAGTATGAGGTCGCCGAGGAGATCGGCCGGGGCGGGATGGGTGTTGTGTACAAAGCCTGGGACAACCAACTCAAGCGTTGGGTGGCCCTCAAGTTCCTGCCATCCAGCGTTGCCGACTCCGAAGAGCTCCGGGAGAGGTTTCTCCTCGAGGCCCAGGCGGCGGCAGCCCTTTCCCATCCGAACATATGTGTCATCCACGAGGTGGGGGAGGATGAAGGCCAATCCTTCATAGCCATGGAGTACGTCGAAGGCGAAACACTCCGACAAAAGACAAAAAGGGCCGCTCTTGATTCCGATGAAGCGACCGCTCTCATTGCACAGATAGCCGCCGGTCTGGAGGAAGCCCACCAAAAAGGGATCGTTCACCGGGACATCAAGAGCGGGAATATCATGGTAACGGAGAAGGGCCAGGCGAAGATCATGGACTTCGGACTGGCCAAGCTCCGGGGCGGACCTGACCTGACCAAGACCGACACCACCCTCGGGACCGTCGGCTACATGTCCCCTGAACAGGCCTCAGCGGAGGACACCGATCACCGGACCGATCTTTGGTCTGCCGGCGTGGTCTTGTATGAGCTTCTCACCGGAGAGCTCCCTTTCCGCGGCACCCACGAAGTGGCCGTCATCCACGCTATTTTGCATGAGGAACCCAGATCCATCGAAGGGCGGGAACCTCCGGTTCCTGCCGGCCTCAAACGGATTATCGACCGGGCCCTCCAGAAAAACCTTGCCGACCGGTACGGATCCGCGTCGGAGATTCTCCTCGACGTCGCCCAGTTCGAGGAAGGGGTACGGGCAGAGGCAGCCGGCGTCCTGAACATTCGGTCCTTGGTCCAGAAGCTGCACCGTCCGAGGGTCGCTATCCCGACAGCCGTGGGTGTCGTCGGAGTAGCGACCTTGGCTTTTTGGTATACCCAACGGCAGTCCGAGATCCGCTGGGCAAGGGAAGAAGCCCTCCCGGAGATCGCCCGTCTCATCGAAGCCAACGACGTGTGGCGTAACCTGGTGCCCCCCTATCGTCTGGCAGTGCAGGCCGAAGAGATCCTGGGCGTGGACGTTCCGGAGCTGGCTGAGCTGTTCCATGAGACCTCACGGGAGATCAACATCCTCACCGAGCCAGACGGCGCCAACGTCTACTTCAAGGAGTACGAGCACCCGGAGGCCGAATGGGAGTTTCTCGGCACCACACCGCTGGAGGGAGTCCGGGTACCCATCGGGATCTTCCGCTGGAAGCTGGAAATGGAGGGATATGAGACTGTCTTCGCGGCCGAATCGAGTTGGAACGTAGGTGGGGAACAGGACATGATCGCCGGATACGACCTGATCAGGACGATGGATCCGGAAGGGAGCGTACCGACGGGAATGGTCCGGGTGGCGGGCATGGAGACACCGGTCGGCCCCATCGATGACTTTCTCATCGGCCGGTACGAGGTCACCAATAGCGAATACAAGGAGTTCGTGGACGCCGGGGGGTACGGGAACCGAACATACTGGAAGCATCCCATGATCGTCGAAGGCCAGGAGATCACCTGGGAAGAAGCCCAGGGCCTGTTCGTGGATGAGTCCGGTCGGCCTGGACCCCAGACCTGGGTAGGCGGTGATTTTCCCCAGGGAGAAGACAACTATCCGGTTTCCGGAGTGAGCTGGTACGAGGCAGCGGCCTATGCCGAGTATCGTGGCATGAGCCTGCCTACCGCCCTTCACTGGAATGTTGCAAGGGGTGCGTTCACACCCATGATCCAGTGGCCACAGCTTGGCGGTTTCGGGCTATTCGCACCCTTCACCAACTTCGGGGGGCAGGGGCCCGTTCCCGTGGGCAGCCTCCCGGGAGTTACGGCCTTCGGTGCCTACGATATGGCGGGGAACGTCCGGGAATGGTGCTGGAATCAGACCACTCAGGGGAAGATCGTCAGAGGTGGATCCTGGGAGGATAATACCTACGAATTCGAATTTGTACGGCAGGCTCCCCCCATTGACCGTTCCCCAAGAAACGGAATCCGCCTGGCTCACTACCCGGATTTCGAGGACCTGCCCGAAGCGGCCCTCGGATTCCAGGAACCGGGGCTTTCCCTTGACGTTCACTCGGCCGAGATCGTCACGGAAGAGGTTTTCCAGGTGTACAGGGAGCAGTTTTCCTACGATCCCGCCGACCTCAACGCCGAGATCGAGTTCAGTATGGAGAGCCCCGGGGGATGGACTCATGAATTGGTTTCGTTCGATGCGGCCTATGGGGGCGAGCGGGTCCTCGGGCACCTGTTTCTGCCCCCAAACGCGGCGCCGCCCTACCAAACCGTAGTGTATTTCCCGGGCAGCGCGTCCTCTTGGATGCCCTCCAGCGAAGGGATCGAGGACTACTACGAGTTCACGATGTTCCTTTCCTACCTGGTCCGAAACGGCCGGGCCGTGTTCTACCCGGTTTACAAGGGAACATTCGAGCGGGGTGGCCCCGAGTATATGGCCTTAGGTCAAACGATCGAGCTTTGGAATACCTATGGCTACACCGAGTGGGTGATCCAGTTTGTGAAAGACCTGAGGAGGAGCCTCGACTACCTGGAGACCCGTCCGGATATCGACGCCGACCGAATGGCTTACTACGGGATGAGCTGGGGTGGAAACATGGGCGCAATCATCCCAGCGGTGGAAGACCGTTTCCAGGCGAGCGTGCTGGTTGCGGCCGGCCTTATCGGGCGGGGGCGGCCGGAATCCTTGGATTTGAACTATGTGACCCGGGTGACTACCCCGACACTAATCCTCAACGGGGGGTATGACGTCATCTTCACGCCGGAGGGTTCCGCCCGGCCGATGTTGGAGCTCTTGGGCACGCCGGAAGAAGACAAACAAATCCTTTTCTACGAGACCGACCACATTCCGCCCAGGGCAGATTATGTCCGGGAAAGTCTGGCCTGGTTGGACAAATACTTGGGGCCCGTGAACAGATAAGCTTGGCCTGGGCAGGTACGGACATTCTGGACTGAGGGGGGGTGGCATACCCAGCAGGGCGCGCTGGGCACTCCCTTCATTTTTTTGCCCACCGGTGGCGTGGGCGTGGGCGCGGCACAGCTGGAGGTCCTTCTGCGTAATCGCTCACCGCGTTGACCCCATGGGCGACCGATGGGCCCACCTGCCGCAGAGCGGACCACCTGGCGTTCAGTCCCCTCCTCCTTTCGTCAGGTTCGTAGGATTCGATCCGTCCGAGTTCATCACATGAATGTCAGTGTATTCGTAATATCCGCTTCCGAACTTCCGTTCAAATGCGATTTTGGTGCCGTCCGGTGACCAGACGGGGTTCCCTCCGTTTGCCAGGTTCCTGGGGTCCGAACCGTCGCCATTCACTACACAGATGCCCCCCACGCACTCAAACGCGATCCTGGTGCCATCCGGCGACCAGACGGGGTTCCCTCCGCCGAGGTCGTCTGTCAGGTTCCTGGATTCCGAACCGTCGGCGTTCATGACGAAAAAGGGATCCTGTCGAATGCGATCCTCGTACCGTCCGGTGACCAGACAGGGTCATAGTCATTAACCGCATCGCTCGACAGGTTCGTGGGGTCCGAGCCATCAGCCTTCATGACGTAGATCTGCCACCAAAAGGGGTCGTCCCGTCCGCTCTGAAACGCGATCTGCGTGCCATCTGGCGACCAGTCGGGCTTGAGGTCGGCTCCCGGATCGTTGGTCAGAACCGTCGGGGTCACCCCGTCCGCTTTCACGACACAAATCTCCCAGTTGCCAGCCGGGGTGCCGCACGGGTCGCCGGTTACATCTCTTCGAAACGCGATCTGCGCGCCATCTGGCGACCAGACGTGATCGTAGTCGCAGCCGAACGTCAGGTCCCTGAGATCCGAGCCGTCGGCGTTCATGACGGAGAGCCCGGTGTTCCCCCGGCGAAATGAGATCATGGTGCCATCAGGCGACCAAACGGCGTCGAAGACCCACGCCGGGTTCTTAGTGAGATTCGTGGGGTTAGATCCGTCGGCGTTCATGACGTAGATGTCAAAATCGATGTCCCGACTGCCTCGGTGAAACAAGATCCGTTTGCCATCCGGTGACCAGGCGGGTCCGAAGTTGGTTATCGGCGCCGGATCCAAGGCCTCTGGGTCAGTTCCCATATCACCACAGCCACCCAAGAGGCTCGCGAGCGCGAAGCCGCAGACCAGACATGGAGTCTGCTTCATCATTCGTGCCTCCCCGAAGGAATGGAAATCCCCAATCCCACACGGCCAAGGGGACAGAGTTCCACGAGCGGTTGAACCCTCGGGAGGGGAACCTCATCCCAGCGGTCTTCACCCTGAATCAGGCCGACGATCGATCCCAAGACGATCGGAGGCGGTACCACGAATAGCACCACCAGACAACCCATCCCTTCACAACTAGTGGCTACCAGTAGTCCGCCCGCTGCTGCTGCTCCCGCCCCAATCAAGATCGATTTCCGTGCCCGAGGACCCTTTCCAATCCCGGCCCCGATGAGCGCACCTGCACCTAAGCCGAGGGCAGCGGTACGGGGGTCGAAGGTCGGGTAGTAGTCCTTATCGCCAACAAGCCCACCGACCACGGCCCCCACGGCACCGCCGATCAAGGCACCCTTCGTGGCTCCCCTA
>JBDHGR010000343.1:0-6528 GCA_039589815.1 Gemmatimonadota bacterium
CGTGTCCGAGGTTCCTCTGCGGCGTTGTTGGTTGCCGTCGTCCCCTTTTTCCTAGCGGCCTGTACGGATCAAACCGTCGTGGCTCCCGCTGCGGAGGTTTCCGTCGCGCCCAGCGAGGCGGTCTCGGGCCTCGTTCTCGCTCCCGGTCAATCCCGCGCAGGTTATGAGCCGGGGCGGGTTCTCATCCGCTTCCGTTCCGGCGTCGACGTGCCGGCCGTGGCCCAGATGCACGGCGCCTCACCCTCCCGGGAGTTCGTACCCGGGTTGTGGATTGCCAGTGTCGCGCCCGGTAACGAGCGGGCCGTCGCTGCCGCATTGGCCCGAAACCCGAACGTCATCTTTGCCGAACCGGACTATAAGCGCGTGTTCGGAGATCCTCTCTGCCCCGGGTGCCCTCGGCCCAGCGACCAGCTCTTTGAATGGCAGTGGAATATGCACAACGACGGGGACGTGGATCTGGGCTTCGGACTCGTGTTGCCAACCAACCAGGTCGATGCAGACATCGATTGGCTCGAGGCCTTCGGCGTCCTGGGACCCGCCCCGACCCAGTCGGTCAAGATCGGCGTGCTAGACACGGGCATCCGTGCCTCCCACGCCGACTTCTGCGGGAAGCATGTGACGTGGAAGGACTTCTACCCCAGCCCCTCCCCCACTCCCTTCGACGACCATGGGCACGGCTCCCACGTCTCCGGCATCGCCGGCGCCTGCGCCGATAACAGCGGTGAGGGCGTCGTGGGAGTGGCTTACGGGCCCAACATGGACTTCGTCGTCGGGAAGGTGTGTACGGTTGACGGGAGCTGTCTGTCATCGGCCATCTCAGAGGCCATTCACTGGGCCGTAGACGCCGGCGCCGACGTCATCAACATGAGCTTCGGCGACACTCAACAGTCACAGTCGGAGGCTCTCGCCCTGCAGTATGCCGCGAACCACGACGTGGTAGCGGTATGCGCCGCCGGAAACGACGCGGTCCCCAGCGTGCTCTATCCTGCCGCAGATCCGAATTGCGTCGCGGTATCAGCCACGGACTACGGCGACGACCTGGCCAGTTATTCGAGCTTCGGCCCCCAAGTGGAAGTCTCGGCTCCTGGCGGCGACCTCGAGGACATATTCTTCGGGACCAGCTTGATCGTGTCGACGTGGAGGGGGTGGGACACCGATTATGTGGCCAATGCCGGGACGTCTATGGCCGCACCGCACGTGACGGGCCTTGCGGCCCTGCTTCGCGCCCTTGGTGTGACCAGCGCCGCAGACGTCCGAGCCTGCCTCCGGAACACGGCAGATGATTTGGGTCCGGCGGGATGGGACCAGTGGTTCGGATGGGGTCGCATCAACATGCACCAAGCCGTGCTGGACGTAGCGACTTGTGCCGGGTCCGGTGGTGGGCCGGGTGACAACCTTCCGCCTACGGCGGTCTTTACCTACGACTGCGATGGTCTGGCATGCACCTTCGATGGCACTGGTTCCTGGGACGCCGACGGGACCATCGAATCCTGGACATGGGAGTTCGGGGACGGCGGGGCCGAATCGGGCTCCACAGCAATACACACCTACGGTGCCCCGGGATCCTACGTTGTCCAGCTTACGGTCGTAGACGACGATGGTGCGTCAGGCGTGTCCTCTAGCGAGGTCCAGGTCGGCATCATGCACGTGAACGACCTGGAGGGTTGGAGCGAGAAGGGGAAGGGGAACCGGTGGCGGGCTTTCCTTGATGTCACGGTGGTGGACACGGAGGGCGGCCCGGCGGCCGGGGCGACCGTTTCCGTCGACTGGACCGGAGCCACCTCAGGGAGTGGGTCTCCGGTCACCGGCGCCGACGGCATCGCTAAGGTTGCCACGGGTAACATCAGGGGCGAGGGAACGGTCACCTTTGAGGTCACGGGCATCTCGCATCCTTCCATGACGCACAATCCCTTGTTGGACACTGATGCCGACGGTGACAGCGACGGCAGAACCTATCCCGTGGACTCGCCTAACGATCCACCCCAGGCCGCGTTCCAGGACGATTGCAGCACCCTGGTGTGCTCCTTCACCGACAAGAGCACGGACTCCGACGGGGCCATCGTTTCCTGGGCGTGGGAGTTCGGGGATTCCGGGACGTCGAGCGAGCCCAGTCCGACACACGAGTACCCTCTCTCGTTCTTCTACCTCGTGAGCCTCACGGTGACTGACGATAAGGGCGCCACCGACACCGAGAGCCGCCTGGTCTTCGTGCCTCCCCTGGACGTGGGCCTGGTTCTCTCCGCCATCCCGTCCAAGGTGAAGGGGTCCAAACAGGTCGATCTTTCGTGGGAGGGCGGCTCGGGAGACTCGGTGGACATCTTCAGGGATGGGATCATGATCTTCACCACTGAATTAGGTGCCCTGGCCTACACCGACATTCTCGGCCGGACCAGGGGGAACACCTTCACCTACGTGGTGTGCGAGACGTTCACCAACCTCTGCTCCAACGAGGTGACGGTGACGTTCTGACGTTTGTTTCGCCCTTTGGGTCACACTGAGAGGGGGGGGCGTAGAGAGGCGTTGGTGCATGGCTCCGGGTTTCGCCACATGATGGTGGTGATACGCCTCCGACCCGGAGTCACCACCCATGAAGTACCTGAGGCGGAGTCAGTACAAGTACGCAAAGTCCCGATACCGGATTCGCAATTGGCCTGAGTATGAAGCAGGTCTACGCCGCCGTGGTGACCTGACCGTCTGGCTTGCGGACGCTGCGCTCGATGCCTGGCGTGCTCCGGCCTCTGGAAGGCCAGGCGGACCCCACACATACTCGGACCTGGCCATCGAGGCTGCCCTCACGATCCGCATGATCTTCCACCTCCCGCTCCGCCAGACCGAAGGCTTCCTGCGTTCCCTGACTGCCCTACTCGAGGTAGAGCTCCCAACCCCCGATCACACCACACTGTCCCGGCGACTGAAGAAGCTCGGTGACATCAACTTCCGCAGCAAGCGGGCCATGGTAGAGAACACCGTATTCCGGTACAAGGCCATCCTCGGTCAGAGGATGAGGAGCCGATCTCTCGGGAGCCAGCGAGCCGAGGTCAGGCTCGCCTGCAAGATCCTGAACACGATGACCAGCCTCGGGAGGCCCGACAGCGTCAAAGTGGGGTGAGAACGGCCTGGGGGGAGGGGGGAATCTGTGCTCGGCTCCGAGCCATGCACCACCGCCGGTGATGAAGAACCCGATGACTGACGATATGGACTCCCCTTTGAGCGGTTGGGGAGATCCCCCACGGTTCAGCCAAAACCTCCACGGCCTGGAAGACCACAAACGCCCCAGCCAGATACGCGAACGCCCACTGTACGAGCTTCCGCTCTTTCAGGCGTTGGAGGAGAGAGGGAGAGGGCATGGGTTAGCCTTCCAGCTTGACGAGTTCTGCCTGGGCCTCTTCCACCATCCAGGCGTACTCTTGATCAGGATCGATGAAAACTTCGAGGAACAAGCGGAAGTGGTTCATCGCCCTTTCGGAATCGCCAACCTGGGCGTGGAGTTGGCCGAGCTTGAAGTGAGCGGGTGGGTACACGAGCACGAAAAGGGGATCAAACGAACGCTCGAGGAGGACGGCGTTGAGCTCTTCGATGCTGGAGTCCATACTTCCGAGTTGTGCATAGGCTTCAGCCAGGATCCACCGGACGAGAAACCGGTCTGAGATGAAGCCATAGCCTGGCTCACCCAGCCTGCCGGAAATAGGCTCTAGAATCCCTGTTGCCTCGATCCACTCTCCCCTCCGCATGGTGATGCCTGCATCGAGCAGTGCAAACATGGGTTCGAAGGCGGCCTCGAAGAGCTCACTGGTTGCGGCGTTGCGCGCCGCTTCCATGCCGGCTCTAACGGCTTTCGCCTCGACTGTGTCACCGAGAATGGCCTCGCGCACACCGTGAGCCACGTACGCCTCGACTGCATCGAGACCCCGATCCGTCAAAGCCACCGGGTTATCGATGCCCGGTGTGCCGTAGAGGACCGTGTACATCAGCCTCACCCTGTCCGGGCTGACCCTGAACGAGCGAAACGATTCCCAATGCTCGGCACTCTGTCGGATGCGACCCCGCACGGCATCCAACACGGCTACGGCCGTGCGTTTGTTGGTGTGGGTTGTCCAGATGTCGGGAGCGGAGTTGCGGATGCTGTCGGCCCGGTCCCAGTCGTTCGAGTCCAGGTTCTTCATCAACGCGCTGTATTCGGAGACCTCCACCCGAAGGGAGTCCAAAAGACCGTTATACTCCGGAACCCGCCCCGTCGCGATAGCCAACCTGACCAGGTTTCGCCAGGCCGGGTTGCCATCAGTGGCGAGGCGGCGTTCAGGATCAAATCGACGGTTTTGGCGCACGAACTCCTCAACCACCGCCTTGATGTTTGTCCAGGCCTGGTCGAAGAGCTGGAAGTCGGTGAGCAGAAGTGCGTCACCGACCCCGTTTCCCGTCCGGAACATGCTTACGTCCCAGGAGGCGAAGTCGGACCAGTATTTGACCATGGCTTCGAGGGCCCGCCGCTGAACGTCGGAAAGCCGGTCAGGTGAATCCAGGGCTCGCAGGGCACTAGCCAGGGCCGAGTCCGGCTGGCCCAAGTTGTGGTAACCTGCAAAAAGGGAAAAGTGTGCTGCCCCGAACTCGGGATCGAGTTCCAAAGCCTCCCGAAAGCGTGGGACCCCCAACCCGGGTTGGAAGTTTAAGTGAAACCCCATTCCTTCTCGGTAGATGCGTAACGCGTCCAACGAGGGGGTGAGCACCTGCGGGAGCGGATCCGTGTTCGCCAAAGCAGCACGCGCCTCTCCCAGGCCACGGCGAAGCTCCTTCGACAGAGCGCCCACGGTTTCCACCACGGCGTTGGCGTCAGCAGCCGGGATGCTAGCTTCGGCCACAAGGTGACCCGTCGCCACCTCTTCCACGCGGGCGGCCAGCAACAATCCGGTTCCGACTGCGTCCACTCTCGGAGAGACCACCGTATTCACTCCCAACCGTTCCGCTACTTCCCGGGCCGTAGCCGGATCCAAGGGCTCCGTGATGGGCCGTTCCATCAGGGTGAGGGACCGCTGAACCTCCTGGACCGGGACCGTCTGGACCACGTGAGCCATGTCGAGGGCGGAACGGAGAAGGAACCCAACGGTCTCCTGGATTGCTGGGTCCGCACTCCCTTCAACCGTTGCCAGGACCGTAAAAGGGCGGTCGAGTGGCGAGGAACCCGGGTATGACGGGCCGGCCAGGAACTCGCGGGCAAAGAGCCCGACGCCCACCACCACAGCCAGGGCAACCGTTGAACCAAGGAGACGAGACCGAACGAATCGCCTCTTCGGAATGGACCGGTCAGCTCCATCATCTGCCCAGTCGTATCGAACCGGTCTGCCGGAGTCTTCGACAACGCCCGTTCCAAGGTCGTCACCACCTGGGTCGGAACTCCCGGGCGGATCGCCGTGATATTGGGTGGTTCTGCCGTCAAATGCTGCCGCACAACAACGTCACCCGTTGGACCGGTGAATGGCGGTTGCCCCGCCAGCATCTCGTACAGAACACAGCCCAGGGCATATTGATCGCTTCGCTGATCCAGGCTCCTCTCGCCTGTCACCTGCTCTGGGCTCATGTAGGCTGGGGTGCCCACGGAGGTGCCGGTTCTCGTGATTCGGTCGTCGCTCAACTCCGTCACAGCATGAGCAACGCCAAAATCAGCCAGCACCGCATGTCCCGCCTCGAGCATGATGTTCCCGGGTTTCACGTCCCTGTGGATCACACCTTCCTCATGGGCATAGGCGAGGGCGCTGGCGATCTCGCGAGTGAGTCGGGTTGCCTCCTCGATGGGGAGCTGTTTCTCCTTTGTGAGGCGGATACGCAGGGAGTCGCCTCTCACGAAGGGCATGACGAAGAAGAGGAACCCATCGACCTCGCCGGAGTCGTGCAAAGGAAGGATGTGTGGGTGAGCCAGGTTGGCCACGGTTTCGATTTCCCGTAGGAAGCGGTCGGGTCCAAGGCTCTCTGCGAGCTCGGGCTTCAACACCTTCACCGCCACCTGGCGTTTGTGTTTCAGGTCCTGGGCCAGGTAGACCGTGGCCATCCCCCCGCTCCCGATCTCACGTTCGATAGTGTAGCGGTGGGCCAGTGCTTTAGTGAGGCGATCCTGTTGGTCCATGCGAGGGGGTGCCTTGAGAGGAGGTTTCACCTTCCAGCCCAGGCAGCCACCAAGAGGGAAGATGTTAAGTGAGTGAAGAATTATGCAAGGACGAGAAGTCGAGGACTGGAGGGAGGTACCCGTGGATGACCTGAATGAAGAGCCCGTGTATCGCTGGCGAGCTTCGTGTCTCGCACCAGTGAGCCAGGAAGGCGGTATCAAACCACCGTCCAGGACCTCTCCCCGGCGAGACCGTCAGCTTCGCATTCTAAAATCCGGAGGCGATCTCAGCCCCCAAGGATGCATGAGATCCAGCCATGTCAGTAGACCAGAAGGAGCCATGAAATCATTACACCACGGTCCGTTGGTGGAGGCCAAATAAGTCAACCCGGCCCAGGCGGATGAGGTTTTCGCGGAGCACGCGGAGTCTGAGG
>JBDHGR010000344.1:0-8917 GCA_039589815.1 Gemmatimonadota bacterium
GGCCTGGCGCCCCGACCCGATTTCACCGATAGCGAGGCCTCGGGCAGCGCCGCTTTGGCCGAAGCCACCGGAGCAGGGACCGTGATTCTGGGGGCGTACTACCGTCGCGGCGACAGCGTCGAGATCCAGGCTCAGGTGGTGGCTGTCGAGGACGGTCGCCTGCTGAGCGCCTTGCCCCCGGCCGGAAGCCCCCTGGAGTCACCCGGTGTGGCCGTGGATTCGTTGAGCCGGAGGGCCGTTCGGACTCTCGCCGTCTTGAGCGACCCGAGTCTCGCCATGTCCGCCGATCTCAGCAGGCCACCATCGCTGGAAGCCTACAGGGAATACCTGGAGGGGATTCGCGCATTCCAGGGGATCCCACCAGGAATGGGTGGGGCGCTGGTGCACTTCTATCGAGCGGTCGCACTCGATTCGGCGTTTCTCGCCCCTCGCTTCTACCTCGTCATGGCGCACGGCAACCTGAACCAGTACGCGCTTGCCGACTCGAACGCCCAGATTCTCATGACGAAGAGGGTGCAACTCTCCGATTACCAGCGCCATACGTTGGACTGGATGCGTGCCCGGTCCCGGGGAGATCAGATGGGCGCGCTCGAGGCGGTGCGGGCGCGGGGTGGCATCGATGTCGGCGTCCAGGCGTTGATCGTGAACCGTCCAGCGGAGAGCCCACCACCTCCTGGGCAATCACCAGCGCGAGCTCGAAGAGGCCAGACGCGGGCGCGCTGCATATCCGGGCCGTCTGCGGATGTTGGACGCCGAGATGCGCGCGCTGGCTGCCCTGGGACAGGTCGCCGAAGCCGAGCGTCTACTGGAAGAGAGCTTTCTCCTTCCCTCTGAGGATTACATCACGCCGGCCACCCTGATGGCCAACCTCACCGCTGAGCTCAGAGTTCACGGACATCGCCAAGCCTCCTCCGAGGTTGCCGAACAAGCCATTTCATGGCTGCTCTCGCGCTCGGAGGAAGGGCAGGGGAGTTGGGCGCACCGTTACGACCTGGCTCTCGCCTACTACCGGGGGGAACGGTGGGAGGATGCCCGATCGGTTCTCGACCAGCTTGCTTCGGAGGCCCCGGGACAAGTGGATGTGCGAGGATACCTTGGTGCCCTTGCGGCCCGCCGCAACGACAGGGCCGAAGCCCTCGCCATCAGCGAGGGGCTTTCGGGAACCGCCACACCCCCGGAGTTCGGTGTAGACTCATATAAACAAGCCCGGATAGCCTCTCTCCTCGGCGATCGAGAACGAGCGGTCGAGCTCCTGAGGGATGCCCTGGCCCGAGGTTGGCCTTTCTCCGTTCGAGTACACGGGGACGTGGACCTCGAGCCGTTGCGGGGCTACCCGCCCTTCGAGGAGTTCCTGAGGCCAAAAGGCTGACCCATGCCCTATCCCTCTCTCCTCCAATGCGGGAAAGAGCGGAAGTTCTTGCGCGGGAGTTGACCTTCGTCTCGGACTCTCCCGACCCAGGCTTTTGACCCGTAGGTGGTGGGTGGGGCTGCGGACGGTGGGCCCACGGTGTCCGGAAGGGAAAACTCGGCCGTCACTGGGGGCTCTTGTAGGCCGCCACATGTGAGTCGACGGCCCGGCCGGAAGGGTCGGCGAGATCCTCCCAAGCCTTCTCCCATTTGAGCGCGGTGGCGGTGGAGCAGGCGATGCTCGGCTCGACAACCACCGCACCGATCGCCGCCGGCTGGGGAAAGTGCTCCTCGAAAATCGAGCGGTAAAGGTAGGCCTCCTTGGTGAGGGGAGTGTTCTCTGGGAACCGATACGCCGCTGCGTCAAACATTGCGGTCGAGATCTCGCCCTCGGCGTAGTCCCTGAGGCCGTCGATCCAGGCGTAACCGACGCCGTCCGAAAACTGCTCCTTCTGCCGCCGCAGCACCGACTCCGGAAGGAACGCGTCGTCCGGGGTGTCGAATGAGGTACGCAGGAGGTGTTTCTCGATCCGGTTCTGTGTGGGGTCCGACATCTTGAGCGTCGGATCGATGTTCATGACGATCTCGAGAAAGGCCTTGTCGAGGAACGGCACTCGCGCCTCGACACCCCAAGCGGCCATTGACTTGTTGGCGCGCAGGCAGTCGTAGTGGTTGAGCTTGGTGACCTTACGGACGGTCTCGGCGAACAGTTCCGCGGCGTTGGGAGCCTTGTGGAAGTAGAGGTAGCCCCCGAACATTTCGTCGGCCCCTTCTCCGGTAAAGACCATCTTGACGCCCATGGCCTTTATCTTCCGGGCCATCAGATACATGGGGGTCGCGGCCCGGATCGTAGTCACGTCGTAGGTCTCGATGTGGTAGATGACATCGGACAGGGCGTCGAGACCCTCTTGCACGGTGTAGTGGTACTCGTGGTGGGCGGTTCCCAAGAACTCCGCCACCTTGCGGGCGTTCTCCAGGTCGGGCGCGCCCTCGAGCCCGATGCAGAACGAGTGGATCCGCGGCCACCAGGCCGGCGACTGCATCTTGTCCTCGACCCGTTTGTCGGCGTGGCGGGTGACAATGGAGGACACCAGCGACGAGTCGAGCCCACCAGAGAGGAGCACCCCGAAAGGCACGTCGGACATGAGCCGTTTGACCACGGCTGCATCGAGTGCCTCGCGGATTTCCTCGGCGGTGGGGGTCCCGGTGGGAACCTCGTCGGTCTCGCGCCACGCTGGGTCGTAGTAACGGTAGAGTTTCCCTCCGGCGTAGACATGGCCCGGCGGGAATTGCTCAAAGCGGGGGCAAACGCCGCATAACGCCTTCATCTCCGAAGCGAACCAGACGCTTCCGTCACGGCCCCATCCCCAGAACATGGGTACTACGCCGATGGGATCGCGGGCGGCCACCACCTCGCCGGTGGTCTCGTCAGCCATCACGAAGGCGAACACGCCATCGAGGTCATCGACGAAGTCGGCGCCACGTTCCTCGTAAAGGTGGACGATCACCTCGCAGTCGGACCGGGTGGCGAACCGGTGCTGGTCCTTCAGGCTCTTTTCGAGCTCTTCGTGGTTGTAGATTTCGCCGTTGATCGACAGCCCGACGTTGCCCGTCTCGTTGAGCAGGGGTTGTGCGCCACCCTCGGGGTCGACAATGCCGAGCCGTTCGTGGGCGAGCACGTTGACGAACTGCCGGCCGTTGTTCTCCACATTCAACTGAAGGTGGACACCGCTCCAGTCGGGCCCGCGGTGCCGAACGAGCTTTGCCAGTGTAACCACTCGAGCCCGGAGCTCGTCGGGATCTTCAGGGCTGTTGAGGACCGCCAGGATACCGCACATGTCTTCTCCCTCGCACCGGTAGGATCACGGGACAATAGAGCAACCCGGGACCGGGCTACAAGGAAACCAGCACGATCAAACACGAGTCCGACGCAAGCTCGAGTTGACACTTTCCCCTGCGTCGCTCCACCCCGACCAAGTTGACGTGATCCTACTCAAAAAGGAACGGGGGATCTTTCCTCGGTTCGGGGCCGTGCACAAACCCCATCAAAAGAACGTAGACTATAAAGAAGACCTATCTGGGGGCGGATCATGACTCCGCCGCCATGCACAGGCACGAGGTAGGATATGGTCATTGCATACATCCTGAAAGTGATTCTGGATTCATGGATCGTGGGTCATGTGTCAACTTTTCTGCTGAGGAGACTGATCATTGTCAACAA
This sequence comes from Gemmatimonadota bacterium, assembly GCA_039589815.1. GTDB lineage: Bacteria > Gemmatimonadota > Gemmatimonadetes > Longimicrobiales > Gaopeijiaceae > JABDNZ01. The sequence goes on from JBDHGR010000344.1 coordinate 3,629, forward strand.
GCGATGGCAGCTCAACCTGATAGGGAATGAGGAGCTCAATAAGGTGCTCGGCGTCGGCATCATGAAGTGGTTTCTTGTCAATTCCTTCATCAAGCATGCCAATCGCAGATTGCAGGTCCCGGGTGGCAAACCGAAGTTGGAACAGTTGACACAATTATCAAGCACCGTTGGGCATGATCGCGCCTCTCATTGTCATGAACATCATCGTGAATCTCTATCCCGTATTACTGCAGCAAGCGAATAAACGACGAATCGATCGCCTGCTCCTTGTGATGGGAAAGAGCCGAAGAGCCATCCCAGCTGTCGACCCGTTCTAGCTCCGCGAGGATTCAGGTGAGATCGCCGGAGCCAGGGTGAGGCCTTCCTGGTCCCCCACAGTTTTCCAGTTGGATCAGGGAAAACCGACCTCACCATGAACCCCCCCTAGCCTTGCCGGCCACCCCTCGTTTCTTATACTCTCCCCTGCACCCCACCTTCCGCTCCTGAATGCAGTGACAGGATTCCTGAACGTCCTGTGTTCCAGCTCTTCCAGGAGCGGCCATCAGTCTTCTACGGTCCTGCAACTCTCAACGAATGCGGCTGGGGTAACCGCGAAGGGTAGCGTCAATGAACGAGAAGGTCATACTCGCGTACAGCGGTGGACTGGATACATCCGTGATCCTGAAGTGGCTCGTCCTGAAGGGCTATGAGGTCATAGCCTACGTCGCCGATGTGGGGCAGCAGGACGACTTGGAGGCGACCCGGCAGAAAGCTCTCCAATCCGGTGCCTCGAAGGTCTACGTGGAGGATCTGAAGGAGGAATTCGTGACCGACTTCATCTTCCCGGCGTTCAAGGCGAACGCTCTCTATGAGGGCCGGTACCTCCTGGGTACAGCACTGGCACGCCCGCTCATCGCCAAGAGACAGATCGAGATCGCCTGGCGGGAGGGAGCGCCCTGCGTGTCGCACGGTGCCACGGGCAAAGGCAACGACCAGGTCCGGTTCGAACTCTCCTACTACGCGCTGAATCCCCAAATCAAGGTCATCGCTCCGTGGAAGATCGGCGAGTTCCTCGAGCGATTCAAAGGGCGACCCGACCTGTTGGAGTTTGCAGAGGACCATGGGATCGAGGTGACCGCGACCAAAAGCAAGCCCTTCAGCGAGGACGACAACCTCCTCCACATCTCGCACGAAGCGGGGATCCTGGAAGATCCGTCCTTCCAGGCCGAAGAGGATGTGTACTCCCGCACCACCTCCCCCGAGCTGGCACCCGAAACCCCCGGGCGGATCGCCATTACCTTCAAGGACGGGATTCCCGTGAGCGTCGTGAACCAGGACGACGGGACGGAGAAGACCCGCCCGCTGGAGCTCTTTCAGTATCTGAACGAGATAGGAGCCATGCACGGCGTCGGCCGGCTGGACATGGTCGAAAACCGCTTCGTCGGGATCAAATCTCGCGGGGTTTATGAAACCCCGGGTGGAGAGATCCTTCATCTGGCCCACCTGGACATCGAAGGCATCGCCATGGACCGGGAGGTGATGCGGTTACGGAATACACTCACGGCGAAGCTATCAGAGCTGATCTACAACGGTTTTTGGTTCAGTCCGGAGATGGACTTCCTGAGGGCGGCCATCGACAAGAGTCAGGAGGTCATTGACGGGACCGTCTACCTGCGGCTTTACAAGGGCAGGGCGATGGCAGTGGGCAGAGAGTCCAGTTCGTCTCTGTACGATCAAGAGTTATCCAGCATGGACCTCGAGGGAGGATTCAATCAACAGGACTCGGAGGGCTTCATCCGGATCAATGCCGTCCGACTGATGGCCCACAACGCCATCATGAGGCGGAAGCACAAGCACTGGGGGGTCGAGCCATGACCTGTTCACCCGGTTCCAGAGTCATTTCGCCCGTTCACTGGAGGACTTCGACCCGATAGACAGCGCCTGATGTGGTCTCGAACGCAACCTGGCCGCGATTGGTGAGGTCCAGAGTGACCTCCCGACCTGACGAAGTAACTCGGACCCGCGCATCAGTTTTGATTACACATCTCCTTCCCAGGTCGGACCGAAGTACGGCAGACGCCAACACGCCGTCGGACCAGTCGATGTCGACCTGGAACCCACCCCGGGCTCGCAACCCTTTCACCGAGCCCGTCGACCATTCGGCCGGGAGCGCCGGTATAAACCGTAGCTCGCCGCCCTGGGACTGCAGGAGCATCTCGGTAATGCCCGCCGTTGACCCGAAATTCCCGTCCACTTGCAGCGCGCTGCCACAGAGTGAAAACAGGTTCGGAAGGGAGGATTCTGTAAGAAGGGCTCGGAATTCAGCCAGGGCAGGCTCGGCTTCGTGGAGCCGAGCCCAGAATCCGATTTTATGGCCGTAGGACCAGCCACATCCACCGGTGCCCCGGCGCCTTATCGTCACCGCCGCCGCTTCAGCCATATCAGGGGTTTTCTCCGGCGATACCTGAAACCCCGGGTATAGCCCCCACAAATGAGAAATATGTCGGTGTTCGGGTTCGAGCTCGTCCCAATCGACGATCCATTCCTGTATCTGCCCGTGTTTCCCGATCTGGAGTGGAGCGAGCTGGCTTCTCTGGTTGGTTACCTTCTCAACCAGATCTGCATCCAGCCCCAGGTGCGTCGCTGCGAGGCTGAAATTCTCGAATACTTCCCGGATGATCTCCATATCCATGGTCGGGCCAGCTGCCATGGTTCGCGCTTTTAGATAGGACCCCGTCACTTCATCGAAGAACCGACCGTTTCCTGGTCTGGCGGGGAAGTTTTCGGGTGAGTTTGACGGCGCAGTCACCAACCAACCGTTGTCAGGATGCACCACGAGAATGTCGGAGAGGAATTGAACCGAGCCTCTCATCAAGGGATAGACTTCCCGAAGGTAATCTTCGTCTCCCGTGAACAGGTAGTGCTCCCACAAGTGCGTGGTCAGCCAGGCGCCACCCACGGGCCATGCACCCCAGGACGGACCGTCCATGGGAGCCGTTGCACGCCACAGATCGGTGTTCTGATGGAGCACCCATCCTCCGGCGCCCCAGTGCTCTTTCGCCACGCTTGCACCGGCCTCGGAGACTTCTCTGATGAGCCTGGTGAGAGGGCCCGTAAGTTCGGACAGATTCGAAGATTCTGCCGGCCAGTAGTTCATCGGCAGGTTGATGTTGACCGTGTACTTACTATCCCACCAGGGATTGGCCATATCATTCCAGATCCCTTGAAGATTCGCGGGTTGGGTACCCGGCCGTGAGCTGGCGATCAGCAGGTATCGGCCGAATTGATAGTAAAGTGCCGCCAGACCGGGGTCCGGATTTTCTGCAAACCGGGCGATCCGTTCGTCGGTTGGAACATCGGTGAGACGTTCAGTTCCGAGTTGCATGGAAACACGCCGGAACCAACTCCGATGTTCGGCGAGGTGATCGGCCTTCAATTGCTCGTATGTACGGTCCTCGATGTTTCCCAGGACCTCTTCCACGCGAGCCACTTGGTCGGCGCTGACGTCCCGGTAATTGACGAAATTGGTCGCAGCGGCGATGACGAAGGTAGCCGTCGTGGCATCGCTTACGTGAAGCGTCTTGTAATCGACTTCTATTTGGCCTCCTTCGGATTTCGCCATCAGGCGGGCCTCGTAGCGCAGCTTTCCTTCGATACCCAGATAGTCATCACTTTTGCCGTAGATCTTCAGGCCGTTGGGCGGGACCCCTTCCCACCAGAAATACCCGGTTCCGTAGTTGGAGTGGGTCTGGTTTCGAGCTCCGTGCAGCTCAGCCGAGAATGACAATGCACCCGGTTGGTCGGCGGTGATTCTCACGACGATGGCCTGGTCGACGGCCGTCGAAAACACCTCCCGGGTATATCCGACGCCTCCCACGCGGTAGGATACCCGACTGATCCCCTCGTCGAGATTCAGCTCCCGTCGGTACTCCGTTACCTCCTCATGGCCAGGGAAGAACAGCCAGAGATCGCCCAGGGACTGGTACTTCATCTGCTCATATGGGATGCCCATCATCGTCCTACCGAACAGGTCGTGGGCCCTTTCCACATCCCCCGCGAAAAGCAGCCGCTGGATTTCCGGAAGCGCGGCGGCTCCACCCGGATTGGTGGGATCATAGGGCCCTCCCGCCCAGAACGTTTCTTCGTTCAGTTGAATGCGTTCTGCGGCAGTTTCGCCAAAGACCATGGCGCCAAGACGACCGTTTCCAACGGGAAGGGCATGATTCCACTGGGCTGCGGGCTGTTGGTACCAGAGCACCAAGTCAGACCCATCGTCATCCGGAGTGGTGGGGTTTTGGGAAGCTGCCGGGGTCGACATGGCCGCTCCGACCACAACGGTTAGCAGTACGAGCCCGGTTCGAGGGCCCCGCCTCGTTCGATCGCTGGTTCGTTGCAGATTGTCCACAAATCATCTCCGGTCATTGCTTTTTCCGAACGGAGATCAAGATAAATCCAGGCAGACCGAAGTTGCCATCTTCATCGTCAGAGTTGTACTTCCGATGTGGCTCACGATTACTTTGCACCATTCAATGTCAGAGACTGAAAGAACCAGCCATGTCAACGAACAAAGCCAGATTGTGTACCGTGGTGATCGCTCTTTCCGTGATCCTGATCTCAGGGTGCGGGGACAGAGAGCGATCGGCACCGCTGGAACGTCCGCCGAACGTCTTGATGATCATGATCGACGATCTGGGCTGGACGGACCTGCACATTCAGGGAAACGACCGATTTGAAACACCCGTGATAGATCGCCTGGCAGCGGAAGGGATGCGGTTCACGGATAATTATGCTGCCGCTCCGGTGTGCTCTCCTACGCGTGCTGCAGTCATCACAGGTCAATCTCCGGCTAGGCTGGCAATCACGAACCACATCACAGGAAACCAGGATCAGTTTCAGCCGGAAGGCGCCTCACTCCGGGCGGCAGAGATGTACAACCACCTTGGACTGGACCACGTAACGCTTGCCGAACGCCTAAAGGACGGAGGTTATGCTACCGCATTCCTGGGGAAATGGCACCTCTCGGGGACAAACGACGAAATCACTACTGTTGAGCCTGCCCGCCGACCCGAGTTCCAGGGATTCGATGTCAATATCGGGGGCGCCAGTTTTGGCGGACCTCCCAGCTACTTCGACCCCTACCGTAACCCAGCCATTGAAGATCGTGAAGAAGGCGAATATCTGACCTACCGCCTCGCCGACGAGACGATCGGATTCATAGATGAGCATCAGGACGAGCCGTTCTTTGTCGCACTGTGGCCATACACAGTGCACTGGCCCATGGACGCCCCGCAGGAACTTGTAGATAAATAC